>JARYMO010000196.1 GCA_029907055.1 Syntrophomonadaceae bacterium
GTGCGAGCGGGAGGCCTTCGATACTATTGCCGCGTCCGGGCCCAACGCCGCGCTTCCGCACGCGCAGCCGGGAGACCGGACCCTGCAGGCCGGGGACATGCTGGTGCTGGACTTCGGGGGGAGGTTCCACCACTACTGTGGGGACACCACGCGCACGGTGGCGGTGGGAGCTGCCCCGCCGCGTCTCCGCGAGGTATACGCCAGGGTGGCGGAGGCCCAGCAGGCGGCCATCGAACGGGTGGCAGCGGGAGTGCCGGCCGCCAGGGTTGATGAGGCGGCGCGCGGTGTGCTACGGGCGCACGGTCTGGCCGAGTATTTCGTGCACAGCACCGGCCATGGGCTGGGGCTGGAAGTGCACGAGGCGCCTTCCCTGGGTGCTCGTAGTGACGAGATCCTGGCGGCGAACATGGTGGTGACCATAGAGCCGGGGGTATACCTCCCGGGCTGGGGAGGAGTTCGCATCGAGGATGTCGTAGTAGTAAAGGACGGGGGTTGTGAGGCGCTCTCCCAGGCGCCGCGCGAGCTGCTGATACTGGGGATGGAGGGTGACGCGGGTTGATTTCTGTCAATGATTTCCGCACCGGCCTGACCATCGAGGTGGACGGGGACGTCTGGCAGGTGGTCGAGTTCCAGCACGTGAAGCCGGGCAAGGGAGCCGCCTTCGTGCGCGCCAAGCTGAAAAACGTCAAGTCAGGGGGGGTTATCGAACGGACCTTTCGTGCCGGCGAGAAGGTCCCCCGTGCCCGTCTCGATAAGCGCGAGATGCAGTACCTGTACAATGATGGCGACGACTACATGTTCATGGACCTTGAGAGCTATGACCAGATTTCGCTCAACCGGGAGCGCCTGGGCGAGGGCATGAAGTGGCTGAAGGAGCAGATGGTCATCCAGGTGTTGCTGTACCAGGGGGAAATCATTGGCCTGGAGCTGCCCAACTTCGTCGAGCTGGTGGTGGTGGAAACCGAGCCGGGCATCAAGGGGGACACCGCCTCCGGGGCCACGAAGATCGCGACCCTGGAGACAGGGGCGGTGGTGCAGGTGCCGCTGTTCGTCAACGTGGGCGACGTGTTGCGCATCGACACCCGCACCGGGCAGTACATGGAGCGCCTCTAAGCCGGGGAAGAGCAGGTGCACCAGCAGGAACAGGGGGCCAGGCCGGCGGGTACAGCCGGCCTGGCCCCCTGCGCGGTGGGTGGCGGCGCCCGTGTATACAGGTGGCGCAGTTGTCACCGACCGCTGCAACCCCTATAATGTAAGTGGCATTACCTGACCTCCTGCCGGTGGTTTCCAGGAAGGACGGGATCAGTTGACGGTACGGTGGCCCGAGTAATGACAACGGACAGGCAGGAAGCGACGCGCCCAGGTCGGTGAGGCCCGGGCGCATTTGTGTACTTGCGCGCAATTCTTCCATCATCAGGTGCGGGGCCCGCCCTGGGGGCCCCGCGGACCGGGGGGCAAGCCATGAAGCGACTCAAGATTACCGACACCAGTCTGCGCGACGGACACCAGAGCCTGTGGGCCACGCGCATGAGCACCGAGGACATGCTGCCGGTGCTGGAGATGGTGGACAACATCGGCTACCATTCGCTCGAGGTGTGGGGCGGGGCCACGTTCGACGTGTGCCTGCGCTACCTGGGGGAGGACCCGTGGGAGCGCCTGCGCCTCATCCGCCGACATGTCAAGAAGACCCAGCTGCAGATGCTGCTGCGCGGGCAGTCCCTGGTGGGGTACAGTCACTACCCGGACGACGTGGTGGAGCGGTTCGTGGAGCGCGCCGCCGCCAACGGCATCGACATCTTCCGCATCTTCGATGCCCTGAACGACATCCGCAACCTGAGGGTACCGATAGAGGCCGTGCGGCGGACAGGCAAGCACGTGCAAGCCTGCGTGGTGTACACCATCAGTCCTGTCCACACCCTGGAACACTTCCTGGAAACGGCGCTGCGACTGGTGGACATGGGAGCGGACTCGATCTGCATCAAGGACATGGCAGGGCTGCTGGCGCCATACCAGTCCTACGACCTGGTGCGCCTGCTGAAGGAGCACATCGACCTGCCAGTGCAGCTGCACACGCACTACATCGGCGGGCTGGCGGTTGGTGCCCTGCTCAAGGCGGCGGAGGCCGGGGTGGACGTGGTAGACACGGCCAGTGTCCCGCTGGCCTTCGGCTCCTCGCAGCCGCCGGTAGAAACCCTGGTGCGCGCACTGCAGGGGACGGAGTGGGACACCGGTCTCAACCTGCACGACCTGTTCGAGGTGGCTGCCCATTTCGAGGAAGTGCGCAAGAGGCGCGGTTTCGAGCGTGGGGTGACCCGCATCAACGACATGAAGGTCTTCGAGCACCAGGTGCCGGGGGGCATGATATCCAATCTGGTTTCGCAGTTGGAGGAACAGAAGGCGCTGCACCGCTTGCCGGAAGTGCTGGAGGAGATCCCGCGGGTGCGCCAGGACCTCGGCTACCCGCCGCTGGTGACCCCCACCAGCCAGATCGTGGGCATCCAGGCGGTCCTCAACGTGCTGATGGGCGAACGCTACAAGCTGTGCCCGGGCGAGGTCAAGGACTACGTGCGCGGTTACTACGGCAAATCACCGGCGCCCATCAGCCAGGAGGTGCGGGCCAAGATCATCGGCGACGAGCCGGTCATCGACGTGCGCCCGGCTGACCTGCTGGAACCGGGCTGGGACAAGGCGGTGAGCGAAGTGGGTGACCTGGCGGAGAGCGAGGAGGACGTCCTGAGCTACACGCTGTTCCCGCAGGTGGCGCTCAAGTTCCTGCGGGCGCGCCGCGAGGGGACCCTGGCGCCCGTCCCCATGGCCCCCGCGGGAGCTGCCCGCCGCCCGGCGGCCCCGGCTGCCGTGAAGGGTACCGAGACGCCGAGCAAAGGGGGAGAAGACGTGGACATCGCACGCATCCGTGAGATCATGCTGCTGTTCGATGACACCGGCATCGCGGAACTGGAACTGGAACAGGCTGACTTCAAGCTGAGCCTGCGCAAGGCAGTGCGCGAGCCCGGGGTGCGCCCGGCGGCGCCAGCGCCTGCCGCCCGGCAGCCGGGTGCGGCCGCGCCGGTTCCGGTTGCCGAGGAGGAGCGCGAGGAGGAAATGGTGGTGGTGGCGCCAATGGTGGGGACGTTCTACCGCGCCCCCGCACCTGACGCACCGCCTTTCGTAGAGCCGGGAGACGTGGTGGAGGCCGGCCAGACCCTGTGCATCGTTGAGGCAATGAAGTTGATGAACGAGATCAAGGCCGAGGTGCGGGGCCGCATCAAGGAAGTGCTGGTGGAGAACGCCCACCCGGTAGAGTACGGGCAGCCGATGTTCCTGATGACGAAAGCGTAGGTGGGGCAGTGTTTGCGAAGGTTCTGGTTGCCAACCGCGGGGAGATCGCGGTGAGAATCATCAGGGCCTGCCGCGAGCTGGGCGTGGCAACGGTCGCGGTGTACTCGGAAGCGGACCGCGACGCCCTGCACGTGCACATGGCAGACGAGGCGGTGTGCATCGGTGGTGCCAGCCCTACCAGGAGCTACCTGCACATCCCCAGCGTCATCGCCGCCGCCAACATCACCAATG
>JARYMO010000197.1 GCA_029907055.1 Syntrophomonadaceae bacterium
GCCAAACGGAAGGAAGCCAACCGCCTGATGCAGTACGTGGCGGAGCGTCAGCCGATGATCCGCTACCCGGAGTTTCGCCGTCGTGGTTGGCAGATCGGCAGCGGCCCCACCGAGTCCGAGTGCAAGACCACCACGCACCGCATCAAAGGCCGCGGACGACGCTGGAATGGGGACAACGCGGAAGCCACGATGGCCCTGGCCTGCCTGGACGAGGTGTTCCTCACCCGCACCTACGTCGACGAGTTTTACCGGGCGCGGCGGGACAACACCACGCTGGTGGCCCGGTCCTGCCCTGCCCCGGGCCCCAACTGTTTCTGTTCCTCGATGGGGGTGGACCCCATGCAACCAGCGGGGGCCGACGTCATCCTCCACGACCTGGGCGAGGCCTGGGGGTGGGAGCCGGTGACCGAGAGGGGCCAGCAGCTGACCTCCCGGGTGCGGGACCTGCTCCAGGACGGGGGTTTCGAAAAGCCGCAGGCGGGGGCCTTCGCTATCGAGCTCGACATGCAGGGTGTGCCGGAAAAGCTGGCGGCCCTGTTCGAGCACCCGCTGTGGGAGGAACTGGCGGCGCGGTGCATGAACTGCGGTATCTGCACCTACGTCTGCCCCAGCTGCTACTGCTTCGACATCCAGGTCAAGAACCGGGGGTCAGAGGGCTACCGGTTCCGCTGCTGGGACTCCTGCATGTACTACGAGTACTCCAAGATGGCCGGCGGTCACAACCCGCGCGAGCGCAAGGCTGACCGCTTCCGCAACCGCTTCCTGCACAAGCTGGAGTTCTTCCACGAACGGTACGGCTCGCTGCTGTGCACCGGGTGCGGGCGCTGCATGGCGATGTGCCCGCACGGGGTGAACATCGTCACCCTCATCGAGCGGGTCAGGGAGGTGGAAGGGCATGTCTAACGGCTGCAGCTGTGAGAACCCGCTGGTGCCCCGCATTGTGAAAGTGGTCGACATCATCGAAGAAACGCCCGACGTCAAGACCTTCCACGTTACCACTGACGAGGGCATCCCCTTCAGGGTCATGCCGGGGCAGCTGGCCATGGTGTCCATGCTGCCGGTCGGGGAGGGCATGTTCTCGGTGTCCTGGCAGGCGGAGGATCACCTGGAATTCGCCATCCGCCGGGTGGGCGTGCTCACCGACGCCATGCACGAGGTGTGGCCGGGCCAGCAGTGGGGCATCCGGGGGCCGTACGGCAACGGGTTCCCGGTGGAGAAGTGCAAGGGGAAGAACATGCTGTTCGTGGCGGGTGGCATCGGCCTGGCCCCGCTGCGCAGCTTCATCAAGTACTGCTTCCTGCACCGGCAGGATTACGGCCGCATCGACATCCTCTACGGGGCGCGCAGCTATGCTGACCTCTGCTTCAAGCGGGAGCTCTTCGAGGAGTGGCCGGCCCAGCCCGATACCACCGTCTACACCACCATCGACCGCGCCGAGGAAGGCTGGAACGGACACGTGGGGTTCGTGCCCACCTACCTGGAGGAGATCGGCCCCCAGCCCTCCGGCACCGTGGCGGTCATCTGCGGCCCCCCCATCATGATCAAGCTGGCCCTCAAGTCCATGGAGAAGCTGGGGTTCGAGGACGAGCAGGTGATCACCACCCTGGAGGCACGCATGAAGTGCGGCATTGGGAAGTGCGGGCGCTGCAACATCGGCTCCGAGTTCATCTGTCTGGACGGGCCGGTGTTCGACCTGGCCCAGCTGCGCAGGCTGCCGCCGGAGTGGTAGCGGCCGGGCGAGAAGAGCCGCGACATCTCGACCTTTCCAGGGGGCCTGCCAGGTGGCAGCGCCCCCTGTTGTTGATCCCACCGGTTTGACAGCATTGGCAGGGTCTGCTACACATATAGTGTGTGGGAAGAGTGCACAATGCTGTGCACAACGCCGTCCCGCAGGGAAGGAGGCAGGCAGGGTGTTCAGGGCCGAACTCATTAATCCTACCATTCAGCGCGTGCTGCGTACCTTCCGCCTGGACAAGGCCTATGCCAGGGGGGCGGGGCACTACCTCTACGATACTGACGGGCGCGGGTACCTCGATTTCATCGCCCAGTACGGAGCGGTGCCGTTCGGCTACAACCCCGAGGACCTCTGGCAGGCGGTGCTGGATTTTCACCGCTCCGGCATGCCGGCCATGGTGCAGCCTTCGGTCCCGATAAAGGCCGTGGAATTGGCCGAGCGCCTGGCGGCCATCGCCCCCGGTGACCTGCAGTACTCCACCTTCGTGCAGAGCGGGGCGGAGGCGGTGGAGGCAGCCATCAAGCTGGCGCGCTCAGCCACCGGCCGCGCCTGCGTGGTTTCCACCGACAATGGCTTCCATGGCAAGACGCTGGGGGCCCTGTCGGCCACCGGGCGCGAGGTCTACCAGGCCCCCTTCCGCGCTCCGGTGAGCGGCTTCCTGCGCGTGCCGTTCGGTGACGCCCGTGCCCTGGAGGCGGTCTTCCGCAACATCGGCGACGACGTGGCCGCCTTCATTGTGGAGCCTGTGCAGGGGGAAGGAGGCATCATTGCCGCCCCGCCCGGATACCTGACCGAGGTGGCAGACCTCTGCCGCCGCCACGGGGTGGTCTTCATCCTCGACGAGGTGCAGACTGGCCTGGGGAGGACCGGGCGGATGTTTGCCTGCCAGGCGGAGGGGGTGGCCCCGGACATCCTGTTGCTCTCCAAGGCGTTGGGGGGCGGCCTGGTGCCGCTGGGGGTGTCGCTCTCCAGTCCGCGGGTGTGGAACGACGAGTACGGGCGGCTGCACAGCTCGACCTTTGCCAACAACAACCTGACCTGCGCGGTGGGGCTGGCGGTGCTGGACCGCCTGGAGGCTGACGGCGGCGCACTGCTGGAGCAGGTCCAGCAGAAGGGGCACTACCTGCTGGAGGGCCTGCGCCGGATTGAGGAGCGCTGGCCGGGGGTGATCCGCGAGGTGCGGGGCACCGGGTTGATGGTGGGCGTCGAGTTCTGCGAGTTCACGGAGCGCGACGGCTTCGACATGGTCTACATGAGTCGGCGGGGGGCCTTCTGTGCCCTGGTGGCGGGGATGCTGCTCAACGTCTTCGGCATCCGCTGCGCGCCCT
The DNA here is from genome assembly GCA_029907055.1 of Syntrophomonadaceae bacterium. Lineage (GTDB taxonomy): Bacteria > Bacillota > Syntrophomonadia > Syntrophomonadales > Syntrophothermaceae > JARYMO01. Next base: position 3,064 of record JARYMO010000197.1, read on the forward strand.
TCCTCAACAACGCCATGACCTTGAGGCTGGAGCCCCCCCTGACCATCGAGTACGCGGAGATCGACCGCCTGCTGCAGGCGCTGGAGCGCATCTGCGAGATCATATGGAACAAGGATTACGCGCTTCTCTACCGGTACCTGGTGGGAGATGACAGGGAGCCGACCGTGGTTACCGGCTACCGGACAGGGGCGACGGCGGTGCGCAGCTCGCGCCTGGAGCCCGGCACCCGGCCCGAGCGCTGCTTTGCCTTCGTCATCCACTACCCGGGTACCGAGGACGTGGTGAAGAATAATCCCTCCTTTGCCAGTTACACGACCGAGGAACTGGAACGCCTGCTGCAATGGCAGGCGCAGGAACCAGAACCGGAGGTGGTGTGCGAGATGCCGGCAGTGCGTTCCCGAACCGGGAGCGTGGCCAGGGGCTGGCTGATCGGGGTGCCCTTCGGTGCCCAGCAGATGATGACCCTGCCGCGGGAGGTAACCGTCGGCGCCATC
>JARYMO010000198.1 GCA_029907055.1 Syntrophomonadaceae bacterium
TGGCGGCAGCCGCCGTCATCCTGGTCACCGTGGCGGCAGGAATCGGCGTCCTGGTCTGCGCCTACCGCGCCCCGGCCGCCCTGCCGCGGGCGGCCGTGCGCCTCCTGGCCAGCCTGCGCAGGCTCCCGCGCTGGGTGCGCCCGCCCTGGCAGGATGCAGATGCCGCCCAGTTCGCCACCGGCCTGGCGGACGCCGTGCGGGCCGTCGCCCGCCACCCGGTCGGGCTGGGTCGGGCCGCGGGCCACGCGCTGGCAGTGGAGGCATGCAGCCTGGCCGCCTTGTGGGCGGTGTTCGAGGCGTTCCGCTTTCATCTCCCCTTCCCCCACCTGGTGAGCGCCTACGCGGTGGGCCTGCTCTTCACCATCGTCTCCTTCACTCCCTCCGGCATCGGCATCGTGGAACCCCTCATGACCGCGACGCTCGGTTCACTGGGGACCCCGGTGGCAGTTGCGGCGCTGGCCACCTTCGTCTACCGCGGCATCTCCCTCTGGGTGCCTTTCCTGGCCGGCTTCGCGGGCATGCGCGTGTTCCGGGCAGCTCCGTCTCCCCGGGCTGACATCCCGCGGGGCCCAGGACACGGGTGAGAGCCTGAGCGCCTGCCCTCGGCCAGCGGCTCCGCTGTCCTTTCGCGCCCTGCAGGCAGCAGGTGGAGTAGAGGAATATAATGAGAACAGGAGCACATTGACTGCCGGCATGGCCAGGGGGCGGAACCATGGGGGTCGAGCCGACCGACAGCTCGCGTGAACAGGTGTGGGCGTTGCCCCCGGAAGGGGTCTACCAGGCGCTGGGCACCTCCCCCCAGGGGCTGTCGGAGGCCGAGGCAGCCGCACGGCTGCGCCAGTACGGGTTCAACGAGCTGCCCCAGCCTGTCCGCCGCCACCTGCTCCTGCGCCTGCTCGACCAGATGACCCACTTCATGGCCCTCCTGCTCTGGACCGCGGGCACCCTGGCCTTCGTGGCGGGCATGCCGCAGCTGGGCTGGGCCACCTGGGCGGTGGTGCTGATCAACGCCGCCTTCAGTTTCTGGCAGGAGTACAAGGCCGAACAGGCGCTGGACGAGCTGCAGAAGATGCTGCCCGCCCACGCCAGGGTGTACCGCCAGGGGTGTCTGCGCGATATCCCGGCCCGCGAACTGGTGCCCGGTGACGTGGTGCGCCTGGAGGAAGGAGACATCATCTCCGCCGACGCGCGCCTCACCAGGAGCGAAGGCCTCTACGTCGACGTTTCGGTGCTCACCGGCGAGTCGCGGCCGGTGCCGCGCAGCGCAGAGGCGCTGAGGGGAGAGCTGGCCCGGGCTCCCGAGGCGCCCAACCTGGTGCTGGCAGGCACCTCGGTGACCAGCGGGCGCGGCCTGGCGGTGGTGTTCGCCACCGCGACCCGCACCGAGTTCGGCCGCGTGGCCCATCTCACCGCCACCATCCAGCGCGAGCCCAGCCCGCTGGAGGTGGAGGTCGCCCGCATCGTGCGCATCATCACCCTGCTGGCGGTGGGCATGGGGTCGGCGGTGTTCCTGCTCACCCACTGGCTCATCGGCATGGAAGTGACGGCCAGTTTCCTCTTCGCCATCGGCATCATCGTGGCCAACGTGCCGGAGGGCCTCTTGCCCACCGTGACCCTGGCCCTGGCCACCGGCGTGCAGCGCATGGCCCGCCGCAATGCCCTCATCCGGCGGCTGTCGGCGGTGGAGACCCTGAGCGCCACCACCGTCATCTGCACCGACAAGACCGGGACCCTGACCGAGAACCAGATGACCGCCTGCTGGCTGTGGGTCCCCCATACCGCCATCGCTATCACCGGCGTGGGGTATGCCCCCGAAGGCGAGGTGCGCTTCCCCGCCGAGGCCGGGGCCGCCCGCCAGGCCAGGCTGGCACTGGCCGGGTTCGCCCTCTGCTCGGACGCCCGCTTGCAGCCCCCCGGGGACGGCCACCCCTGGCGCATCGCGGGAGACCCCACCGAGGGCGCCTTGCTGGTGGCGGCCCGCAAGGCGGGGCTGGACCCCGAGGCCCTGGCGGCCGCTGCCCCCCGCGTGCGCGAGATCCCCTTCGAACCCCGCCGCAAGATGATGACGGTGGCGGTGCGCTGGCAGACGAATGACCTCTGGCCTTCCCCGGCCCCGCTGCTTGCCTTCACCAAGGGGGCGCCACTGGAACTGCTGGCCCGCTGCCGTTTCCTGCTGCGCGACGGCGAGGTGCACCCGCTGAGCGAGACGGAGCGGGCTGAAATCGTGGCTGCCAACGACCGGATGGCCCGGGACGGGCACCGGGTGCTGGGCCTCGCCCTGCGCCCCGGCGAGGCAGTGGCTGCCCTGCCGGCGGAGGAGGTGGAGCAGGAGCTGGTGTTCGTTGCCCTGGCGGCCCTGATGGACCCGCCGCGCCCCGAGGTGCCAGAGGCCATCGCCCTGTGCCGGCAGGCGGGCATCGCGGTGACCATGGTCACCGGGGACTACGGGCTGACCGCGGAGGCCATCGGGCGCCGCATCGGCATGGTGGAGGGGCCGGCCAAGGTAATCAGCGGCGCCGACCTCGACCGCCTGTCCGACCAGCAGTTGGAGGAACTCCTGCGGACCGGCTCCGGGCTCATCTTCGCCCGCGCCCTGCCCGAACAGAAGCTGCGGCTGGTGCAGGCCTACCAGGCAATGGGCCACGTGGTGGCGGTCACCGGTGACGGGGTAAATGACGCGCCGGCCCTGCACGCTGCCCACATCGGCATCGCCATGGGCATGAGCGGCACTGACGTGGCGCGGGCAGCGGCCGACATGGTGCTGGTGGACGACAACTTCGCCACCATCGTCGCCGCCGTGGAGCAGGGACGGGCGGTGTACAGCAACATCCGCAAGTTCATGACCTACATCCTGGCCTCCAACGTGCCGGAAATCGTGCCCTTCCTGGCCATGGCGGCCCTGAGGATTCCGGCCGCCCTCAACATCCTGCAGATCCTGGCCGTCGACCTCGGCACCGACATGGTGCCGGCGCTGGCGCTGGGGGCCGAGCGCGCGGAAGAAGGGGTCATGCGGCAACCGCCGCGGCCCAAGCACCGTCACCTGCTGGACCACTGGCTGCTGCTGCGGGCCTACGGCTTCCTGGGCCTCATCGAAGCCGCCGCCGCCATGCTGGCCTTCGTCGGCGTGTGGCGGCTGAACGGGATCACGCTGGCCGACCTGCAGGCAATTCACCCCGCCCTGCTGGCCGGCTCGGCCCCGGGCGAGGTGGCCGCCCTCTACCGCCAGGCCACCACCGCCGCACTGGCGGCTATCGTGGCCTGCCAGCTGGGCAATGTCTTCGCCTGCCGCTCGGAACAGCGACCGCTGCCCTTGCTGCGTGCGGGCGACAACCGCCTGCTGGCCCTGGGCATCGCCTGCGAGGTGGGGCTCTTGCTGGCCCTGGCCTACGTGCCGTCCCTGCAGGCGGTCTTCCAGACCATCGCACCCTCCCATCTGCCAGGGAACGGTGGATGTCGCCCACGTCCAGGTGGCCTCGTCGATCGCATTGGGGCGATTCACATAGTAGACACCCACATCCAGCGGACCGCCGCTCCAACGTTCCGCGTACAA
>JARYMO010000199.1 GCA_029907055.1 Syntrophomonadaceae bacterium
GCTGGCGGGACCCAATTTCGGTGCCATCGAGGAAATGGCCCGCGTTTCCGGGCTCAAGATCATTGCCTCGGGGGGCGTTTCCAGCCTGGAGGACATCCGCAGGCTGCGGGCGCTGGGACCGGCCGGGGTGGAGGGCGCCATCGTGGGCAAGGCCCTGTACGATGGGAAGCTTGACCTGGTCAGCGCGCTGGCTGCAGCGCGGGGCGAGTGAGACTCACGAGGAGAGGCAGGAGGGAGCGGCGTGCTGGCCAAGAGGATCATCCCGTGCCTGGACGTCCACGCCGGGCGCGTGGTCAAGGGCGTGAACTTCGTCAACATCAAGGATGCCGGTGACCCGGTGGAGCTGGCCGCGCTGTATGACGCCGAGAGCGCCGACGAAGTGGTGTTCCTGGACATCACCGCCTCCCACGAAGCCCGCAAGACCATGGTCGAGGTGGTGCAACGCACCGCGGAAAGCGTGTTCATCCCGTTCACGGTGGGAGGGGGAATCAGGAGCCTGGAGGACATCCGCGAGATGTTGATGGCCGGGGCAGACAAGGTTTCCATCAACACCGCCGCCGTGCAGAACCCCAGGCTGGTCAAGGAGGCAGCCGCGCGCTTCGGCAGCCAGTGCATCGTGGTGGCCATCGACGCACGGCAGGCAGGCCCCGGCGAATGGGAGGTCTTCACGCATGGCGGCCGGCGGGGGACCGGCATCGACGCCGTGTGGTGGGCACAGCGGGTCGAAGGGCTGGGAGCAGGAGAGATCCTGCTGACCAGCATGGACCGCGACGGCACCAAAGACGGCTACGACATCCCTCTGACCCGGGCAGTGAGCGAAGCGGTGAGGATCCCCGTCATTGCCTCCGGGGGGGCCGGCAACCTGGAGCACCTCTACCAGGGGCTGGTGGAGGGCAAGGCGGATGCGGTGCTGGTGGCCTCCATTTTCCACTACCGGGAGTACACGGTGCGCGAGGCCAAGGAATACTTGAAGCAGAGAGGTGTGGCGGTACGGGCATGAGTGATGATTTTCTGAACAGCCTGCGCTTCGACGCCCAGGGGCTGATCCCGGCCGTGGTGCAGGACGCGGAAAGCCGCCAGGTGCTGATGCTGGCCTACATGAACCGGGAGGCGGTCCGCAAGACCCTGGAAACCGGCTTCGCCTGGTACTATTCCCGCAGCCGGCAGTCGCTGTGGATGAAGGGCGAGAGCTCCGGCCACGTGCAGCGAGTGCAGCAGGTGCGGTACGACTGCGACGAGGACGCCCTGCTCATCGAGGTCGAGCAGACGGGTGCGGCGTGCCACACGGGCCACTTCTCCTGTTTCTACCGCACCTGGCAGGGGGGAGTGGAAGGCGAACCCCTCTTTGCGCCGGAAGACGTCTACCCGCGGCGCAGCGGCAGCCCCTCCATCCTGTACGAGCTCTACGACGTCATCGAGCGCCGCAAGCAACTGCGGCCACCGGGTTCGTATACCTCCTACCTGTTCAACGAAGGGCAGGACAAGATCCTCAAGAAAGTGGGGGAAGAGACCGCCGAGGTCATCATCGCCTCCAAGAACCAGTCGGCGGGCGAGCTGGTATACGAGCTGTCCGACCTCATCTACCACCTGGTGGTGCTGATGGTGTACCACGGGGTCGAACTGCCCGACGTGTTCGCCGAACTCAAGTCACGGCGCTAGCCGTCGCGGCGGCAGGAGCAGGGGATTCCCCACGGCCGAGGCGCCCGGGGCAGGCGATGCCTGTCCGTGCGCGGCCGTGTTGCCTGCCGTCCTGGCGTCAGCGATACCCCCTCTCCTCCCTGTCACAGTGTTTCCGTAGGCAGTCACCCCAGGGAGGCGTCCCCGTGGCGCAGGCGCCCAGGAGTTTTCTCCTGCGCTGGTGGTGCTCTTCACCCCCAACCAGTCCCCGCCCCCCGCTCCCCGTTCCGCGCGGCCCGGCGGGAGCAGCTTCCGGGCCAGCCCTGGCCGTGGCGCTTCCCGCCTTCTGCATCACCTGCGGCGCTGCCGGGGATACCCGGGCGCTTCTTCCCCATGCCCGCTCCCTGGAGACCCGTTGTTCAAGGCGCTGCTGCTCCCGCTCCGGGCCCGCCAGGCTGGCCCGGGTACGCCGCGCGCGGGTCGTTCATGACCCTGGTGCGGGGGACTGCAGCCGGGAGGGCGGCCTGCCACGCGGTGTGGTATGATAACGGTAGCCCGCGCTGCCGTGGCGCGGCTGCAGGCTGTTCCAGTGGAGGAAAGAACCCATGACCACCATTCCCGATGACCTCAATCCGCAGCAGCGGGAGGCGGTAATGCACCGCGAGGGCCCGTGCCTGGTGCTGGCGGGGGCCGGCAGCGGCAAGACCAGGGTGCTGACGCAGCGGCTGGCCCGCCTGGTGCGCGCCGGAGTATCACCTGGCTCCATTCTGGCCATCACCTTCACCAACAAGGCGGCGGCAGAGATGAGGGAGCGGCTGGCGTCGCTGGTCCCGGGGGTGGCCTTCCCCTGGGTGCAGACCTTCCACGCCGCCTGCTTCCGCATGCTGCGGCAGGACATCCACTGGCTGGGGTACGCGAACGACTTCACCATTATCGACGAGGCAGAGCAGCGGGCCCTGTTCAAGGAGTGCCTGCAGGAGCTGCAGGAATACCGGGAGAAGCCGGAGGTGGCCTGCTCCCTGTGCAAGCAGGCCAAGAACTCCCTGCGCCCGCCGGAGGACTTCTACGCGTCCCTGCCCATGCCCCGTGGCGCCGCAGAGCTGCACCGTCGCGCCTACCTGCTCTACCACGCCCGCCTGCGGGAAATGAACGCGCTCGACTTCGAGGACCTCATCGGGCTGTGCATCACCCTCTTCCGGGAGCACCCCCAGGTGCTGGAAAAGTACCAGCAGCGCTTCCGCTACCTGATGGTGGACGAGTACCAGGACACCAACCTGGCCCAGTACGAGCTGGCCAGGACACTGGCCGGCGAGAGCCGCAACCTCTTCGTGGTAGGTGATCCGGACCAGTCCATCTACAGCTGGCGGGGAGCAGAGCCTGGCAATATCGGGCGTTTCCTGCGCGATTTCCCGGGTACGCGGGTCATCACCCTGGAGACCAACTACCGCTCCACCGGCCACATCCTGGCCGCCGCCAACTCGGTCATCAGTCGCAATGCCGGCCGGCAGGAGAAGACGCTGCGCACCGACAATCCCATGGGAGCGCGCCTGGTCCGCTTCCGGGCCGCCGACAGTTTCCAGGAAGCGGATTTCGTGGGCCGCACGGTGGAAGAGCTGGTGCGTGCGCACGGCTACCGCTACCGCGACATGGTGGTCTTCTACCGCACCCACGCCCAGTCGCGCGCCATTGAAGACGTGTTCAAGCGCCGCTTCGTACCGTACTACCTCGTCGGCAGCCGCGGCTTCTACCAGCGCAAGGAGGTCCGCGACCTGCTGGCCTACCTGAAGCTGGCGGTGAACCCGGCGGACATCATCAATTTCCGCCGGGTGGTGAACGTGCCCCGGCGGGGGGTGGGTGAGGCTACCATCCGCAAGATCGAGGCCCTGAGCCAGGAGCAGGGCATCCCGGTCCTGGAG
>JARYMO010000200.1 GCA_029907055.1 Syntrophomonadaceae bacterium
CCCGGCCGGGCTCCCTCCGCACGATACCCCGGAGCGGGCGGGCGCGGTCCTTCCGGCCGCGCTCCCGCCGCGCCCGGACGCTGCCCCGTGCCCATCGGCCGGGGCCCTTCCGGTCTCTGGCCTGCCCCACCCGGCCGCACGCCGGCTCCCGGCGGCCGCTGTCCTTCCGGCCTGCCCGGTGGCATTCCCGGACGGACACCCGGCGTTCCCGGGCGACCTTGCGCCACCCGTTCCGGTTCGCGGGCGGCCGGCGGCCGTGCCCCTTCTTCCTGCCGCGGCGGCCTTGGGCCCTCGGCCTGTGGCCTTGCTTCCGGCTGCGCGGGCGTAACCGGCGGACGCTCCTCCCGACGACGCGCTTCAGCCGGCGGTGCGGGTGGGCGTTCGCCCGGAGCAGCCTCCTGCGGTTGGCGCGCAACCGTTCGCGCGGGCGGTCTCTCAGCTCCCCGTCCTTCAGCCGCTTTCACGGCTTCCGGCTTGCCTTCCTGCAGGCGACGCCGCACGAAGCCGGCCTGCTCGGACTCCAGGGTGCTCATGTGGTTCTTCACATCCAGCCCCATCGCGCGCAGCTTCTCCACCAGTTGCTTGCTCGGTATATCCAGCTCCTTCGCCAGTTCGTGTACCCGGATTTTCGCCATCAAACCGCCCCCTTACGCATCGCCCCGGTCGCCGGCGCCTGCCAGCAGCCTGGAAATCGCCACCGCAAAGCCCCGGTCATTCACGGTCAGGGCCACGCGTTGTCCCTTGCCAATACTCTGTCCCAGCCTGCACTTGTCGCCCACCACTACCCAGGGGATGCCGTTCGCCTCGCACAGGGCCTTCAGCGTCCGCGCGGTGTTCTCCGCCACGTCGCTGCTCAGGACCAGCAGGTGAGCCCTGCGCCGCGTCAGGCTGGCCTTCACGGCCTGGTTTCCCGAGGCCACACAGCCTGCCCGCTGGGCAAAACCAATCAGGTGGTAGACTCCTTCGTTCAATGCCCTTCCAGCTCCTTGCGCAGTTGCTCCAACACCTCGGCCGGGATTTCCTGTTCCAGCGCCTTCTGTAACCGCTTGCCCTTCACCGCCAGGGAGAGGCACTCCACGCTGGGGCACACGTAGGCGCCCCGTCCCGACTTCTTGCCGGTGCGGTCCACCAGTACCTGCCCGTCAGGGGTGCGCACCACCCGGATGAGATCCCTCTTGTTCTTCATCTCGCGGCACCCCACGCACATACGCTGGGGCAGCTTCCGCACCCTGGTCACCGCTCATCCCCTCCGGGTGGTTCGTCCAGGTCCACGCCTTCCACCGGAACCGCCTCGTCATACTCCTCGTCGAATTCCTCCGGCGCGTAGTCACCCTCCTCCGGGTATTCCTCGCCTTCGAGGTATTCCTCACCCTCGCCGTACTCCCCGCCTTCGGCCCCTTCCTCGTACTCCTCGTACTGCTCGTACTCCTCGTATTCTTCGTACTCGGGGTACTCCTCCTGGCCGTACCGCTGCCCCTGCAGCTCAGCCATCTGTGACTCGCTCTTGATGTCGATCTTCCAGCCGGTCAACTTGGCCGCCAGGCGGGCGTTCTGCCCCTCCTTGCCGATGGCCAGGGAGAGCTGGTAGTCGGGGACCACCACCCGGGCCATCTTTTCGCCTTCCCGCAGGTCAACCCACACCACCTTGGAGGGGCTGAGGGCGTTGGCGATATACTGCTCCGGGTCGGGACTCCACTTAATTATATCAATCTTCTCCCCGTTCAACTCCTTGACGATGTTCTGCACCCGGAAACCGCGCGGCCCCACGCATGCCCCCACCGGGTCCACCCGCTCGTCGCGCGAGTACACCGCCACCTTGGAACGCGCTCCTGCCTCGCGGGCAATGGACTTGATCTCGACCAGGCCGTCGTAGATCTCGGGCACCTCCAGCTCGAACAGGCGCTTGAGGAAGTTGGGGTGGGCCCGGGAGACGAATATCTGCGGCCCCTTGGCCGTGCGCTTCACCTCGCTGATGTAGGCTTTCAAGCGCTGGCCCACCTCGTAGTGCTCGTTGCCGATCTGGTCCTGAGGCAGCATGATGCCCTCGGTACGGCCGAGGTTGAGCACCACTACCCGCTGCTCTACCCGTTGCACGGTGCCGGTCACCACTTCCCCCTCGCGCTCCGCGTACTCCTGGAAGATGAGCGAGCGCTCGGCCTCCCGCAGGCGCTGGATGACCACCTGCTTGGCAGTCTGCGCCGCAATCCGTCCGAAGTCGGTGGGGGTGACCTCCACCTCCACCTCCTGCTCCAGCTCGGCGTCAGGCCTGATGCGCCGTGCCTCTTCCAGCGAGATCTCCAGCCTCGGGTCAGTGACCTCTTCCACCACCTGCTTGACGGCATACACCTTGAAGGTCCCGCTGGCCGCGTCCATCTCCACGTTCACGTTCTGCGCGGACCCGAAGTTCTTCTTGTAGGCGGTCTTCAGGGCAGACTCGATGGCCTCGATGAGCACCTCCTTGGGAATGCCCCGTTCGCGTTCAATTTCCCCCAGTGCCAGGATCAACTCGCTCGCCATGTCCTTCCTCCCCCTGCTGTCCGCGTGTGTGTCTGGCCGTTGCCCTGCGCTCCGGCCCCGGCCCCGGCCTTCTCCCCGGGTTCGTCCCTCCGCACCGTGTGCCTGTCGCCAGCTTCAGAACTCCGGCACCAGCCGCACCTGCACCGCCTGCTGGCGCGGGATCTTCACCGTCTCCCCTTCCGCCTCCAGCACGATGTCGCCATCCCGCAGGCCGCGCAGGACGCCGCTGAAGTTTCTCCTGCCCTCCACCGGGGGCGACACCTTCACCTTCACCACCCGGCCCTGGAAGCGTTCGAAATCACGGTCTTTCTTGATGACCCGGTCCAGGCCCGGGGAGGACACCTCCAGGACGTAGCGCGAGGGAATGGGGTCCTTTTCATCCAGCAAGGGGCCGAGTATGTTGCTGGCGCGCTGGCACAGGTCCAGGTCCACCCCCTGCGGGGAGTCAATGAACACCTGCAGCGCCCAGTGCCCCCCCTGGCTCTTGAACTGGACGTCCACCACTTCGATGCCCCGGCTCTCCAGGGCCTCGGTCACCAACGGCTCCACCTGGGCGAGCACCGCGTCGCGATCCACCCGGCATACCTCCTCCCGCAGGCATAACAAACGAAGAGTGGGGGTTTCCCCACTCTTCCCGGCAACATCAAGATAACGTGCCCCGCGGCATCATTAGAAGTATAGCACACGCAACCGGCCAGCACAATAGCCGGCACGCGCTTTCTGCTCCCCCCGCACGAGGCACAGCCGGCCGGAAGGAAATCCCCTGGCGCCGCGTCGAATTACCGTACACAGAGGCTGATCGGCCGTAGGTCCCGCGCCCCCGCTCTCGCTGCCCGCACGTCCAAGCCTCCCCCGCCGGCCCGCGGGTCCCCTGACCACCTGCCAGGAAGGAGGAATGATTCGTGTCCACGAAGGCCACCCTCACCCCGATGGCGATGGCAACCCTACTGCTGGCACTGCTGGCCGCCGCCGGCTGCCAGTCGGCCCCCGTGCCCACCGTCCCCGCGCCGGAGCG
>JARYMO010000201.1:0-331 GCA_029907055.1 Syntrophomonadaceae bacterium
TGTGAGCAGCTGTACCACCGGTACCGGGTGGCGGCGGACCTCAAGGTCAAGGACATGCCATTCGTGATGGGGCAGCACATGTACATGGGCTCGGAAGGCCTGGGACCGTGCGATCCCATCGAGCCCGCAGTCAAGCACGGCACCCTTTCCGTGGGGTTCATCGGTCTGGCCGAAACGTTGACTGTCCTCACCGGTCGCCACCATGGGCAGAGCGACGACTCCCAGGCCCAGGGCATCTCCATCGTGCAGTACATGCGCAGGATGATCGACCGCGCATGCGACCAGTACGACCTCAACTTCACGCTGCTGGCCACCCCGGCGGAAGGGTTGT
>JARYMO010000201.1:341-3512 GCA_029907055.1 Syntrophomonadaceae bacterium
GTGGCCATGGACCGCGAGCGCTTCGGGGTCATTCCCGGGGTGACCGACAAGGAGTACTACACCAACTCCTTCCACGTGCCGGTGGGGTACGACATCAGCGTGTTCGACAAGATTTCCAAGGAAGGCCCCTACCACAAGTACACCAACGCCGGCCACATCAGCTACATCGAGTTCCCCTCGCCGCCCGTCCACAACGTGGAGGCGCTGCAGGCGGTGCTGGAGCACATGCGGGCCTGCGACATGGGGTACGTGGGCATCAACTTCCCCATTGACTTCTGCGAGAGCTGCCACCACCGCGGGGTCATCGATGCGGAGCGCTGCCCGCAGTGTGGCGGATCTGAGATCAAGCGGGTGCGGCGCATCACCGGGTATCTCTCCACCATTGACCGCTTCAACGAGGCCAAGGTGGCCGAGCTGCACGACCGCCTCTCGCACCGCCTGTAGACGCCGGGGAGCCGAGCCGGCGGTGGAAGGGCGCACCCCGATGCGGTCGGGGTGCGCCCGCGTGATGTCCGGAGAGACGCCTGGCCGGAAGGAGACGGGGCCGAAGTGGACGACGAACGGTATGCGCGGTGCTTCTTCGCCGCCGTTGCTCCCGCCTATCCGCTGGTGGAATGGCTGTTTCGGGCGTCCTACCGGCGGGCGGTGGAGCTGCTGGTGGCAGGAGCCGGTGGAGTCCCGCTGCACAGTGCGCTGGACGTGGGAACCGGGACCGGGTTGCTGGCCGGGGTGCTGGCCGAACGCCTTCCCGCGGTGACGGGCGTCGACACCGTGCCCGCGATGCTGAGGGTGGCGCGCCGCCGCCACCACGGGCGGGTTTCGTTCCTGGAAATGGACGCTACCTGCCTGGATTTCCCGCCGGCTTCCTTCGACGTGGCCGCCGCCGGCCTGGTGCTGCACGGCATGGCCGGTGCCCGGCGGCAAGCGGTGCTCGAGGAAATGCGGCGGGTGGCCCGACACCGGCTGCTGGTCATTGACTACATCCCACACCGCAACCCCCTGGTCCAGGCCATCGAGTTCGTGGAACGCGGCCACTACCGGGAGTTCATAGCCGAGATACCGGACCAGCTGCGCTGGGTGGGAACGGACCTCAGCATCCACCCGCTGAACCCGGTGCTGGGAGCTTACCTGGTGCGCCTGGGCGGCCAGGAGGGCGATAACGGCCGCGCAGAGAGGAGAGAGTGCCCGTGATACGGTATGCGCACATTATCGACACCTCAGTGGTGGACGGGCTGGGCATCCGGGTCACCGCGTTCCTGCAGGGATGCCCGCGCGCCTGCCCGGGCTGTCACAACCCGGAACTGCAAGCCGCCGAGGGGGGCAGCGAGGTCAGCCCGCAGGAATTCTCGCGCCTGCTCCTGCAGCGCGTGACACCGCTGCACCGCGGCATTACCTTCTCCGGGGGAGATCCCCTGCTGCAGGCCGGCCCGCTGCAGGAAGTCATCGACCGGCTGAAGAACGAGGCCCCGCGGCTGGACATCTGGGTATACACCGGGTACACGTGGGAAGAGGTCGCTGAATGGCCGGTGCTGGACCGGGTCGATGTCCTGGTCGATGGGCCCTTCCTGCACGAGCAGCGGGACCTCAGCCTGCCCTTCCGCGGTTCCCGCAACCAGCGCGTGATCGACGTGCAGGCCTCCCGACAGCGGGGCCAGGTGGTGGAGGTGCCGCTGGGATAGCGGGACTACTCCTCGGGCACGGGGGCTTCCAGGAGCTGGCGCGCTTCCTGCAAACGGGAGGTGGGGACCAGCACCTCCACCTCCGCCAACGGCCCGGTGGCCAGTCCCTGCACCGCACCGATGGGTTCTCTGCGCAGGGCGACGGGGATGCCGAAGGAGCGCAGCAGGCTGCTGATGAAGAGGTCCTCGGGGGCGTAGACGGTGGTCAGCAGGGCCCAGCTGCCCCGCCCGGAGGGGGGAGCGTATCCGCAGGAGGGGCAGGCCCCGGACGGGTGACGCAGGGGGTGCTTGCACAGGGGACAGTGCACGGTGATGACCTCCTTCTGGGAGAAGTGTACGCCATGCGGAAGGGGAGCGCAAATGGAACGGTGGGAATGGCGTCAGGCCGGGGAGCTGCGCTACCTGGTGCTCCCCGGCTGGGAGGAGCGAGGGGTGCTGGCCGCGGTCTCCACCCGCCGCGGGGGGGTAAGCCGGGGGGACTTCGCCAGCCTCAACCTGGCGCTGCACGTGGGGGACGACCCGCGGGCGGTGAGACACAACCGCCGCCGGTGGGCGCAGGCACTGGGCATCGAAGCCGGTCACCTGGTGTGTGCCCGCCAGGTGCACGGGGCGCGGGCGGCGGTGGTGGGGGAGCAGCACCGCGGCATGGGGGTGTGGGAAGAGGAGAGTGCCTGCCCGGACTGCGACGTGATGCTCACCGATGCCCGCGGCGTGTACCTGATGATGTGCTTTGCCGACTGCATCCCCGTCCTGCTCTTCGATCCGGTGCGTCGCGCGGTGGGACTCGCCCACTGCGGCTGGAAGGGGACGCTGGAGGGAGCGGCGGCGGTGGCGGTGCAGGCCATGCAACGGCAGTTAGGGTGTGTCCCGGGCCGGATGCGGGCCTTCATCGGTCCCGGCATCGGCGGCTGTTGCTACCAGGTGGGCGCAGAGGTCGTCGCGCGGGCGATGGGCGTGTTCGGTGACAGCTCGCCGGTGCTGCGCCGGGGTGCCGGGGGCGTGTGCATGGACCTGGTGCTGGCCAACCGCCTGCTGCTGGAGCGGGCCGGGGTGCCGCCGGCCAACGTCGCCGCCGCCGGTCTGTGTACCGCCTGTCTCCCGGATCTGCTATACTCCTACCGGAGGGCGGGGGGACGGACAGGACGTTTCGGGGTGACCCTGGGGTTGCAGCCCGGCTGAGGGAGTGAAGGCCACGCGCATCCTGGTAGTGGACGACGAGCTTCCTATCGTTGAGCTGGTCAAGTTCAACCTGGAGAAAGAAGGCTTCCAGGTCGACGTGGCCCATGACGGCCTCAGCGCGCTGCGGGCGGTGGAGGCGGCCCGCCCTGACCTGGTGGTGCTGGACATCATGCTGCCCAACCTGGACGGACTGGAGGTCTGCCGCAGGCTGCGCAGGAGCCCGGAGTTCGGCGACATCCCCATCATCATGCTGACGGCCAAGGGCGAGGAAATCGATACCGTGGTGGGGCTGGAGATGGGGGCGGACGATTAC
>JARYMO010000202.1 GCA_029907055.1 Syntrophomonadaceae bacterium
CGGCACCCCAACCGCGGCTCAGGCGGGCGAGGCGGCTTGCCGTTCCACCCCGGCGGCAGGGGGCCGGCCTGCACCACCGTGCAGCCGGCCGCGGCGGCGATAGCCGCCGTCTGGTCGCGCGAACTGTCGTCCACCACGATGACCTCCGCGGGCGGGGGGTCCTGGGAGGCCAGCGAGCGCAGCAGGCGGGGCAGGCGGGCCTCCTCGTCGCGGGCAGGAATGATGATGGAGACCTCGCTGTCCGCAGGCCCACCTTCCGTGCCGGAGCGCCCAGCGAAGTCAGGGATCCTCCACAGCAGCCAGGTGCCGCACAGCCACATGGCCAGGCGCAGCCATGCCTCGTTCATGGTCCACCTCCAGGGGAGAAATGCGCCGCGCGGTCGGACGCAGGCGGCCGCCGCGTGCCGTGCTCGTGCCTTGCTCAGGGAAACTCGTGGTAAAGATGGATGGTGTCTACCCGGCCCCCGCGCACCTCGAAGATGAGGTGGTCAGCGGCGTCCGCCGGCAGGCGGTAGTCGCGGTTGCAGGGGTCCTGGCGGCCGTCGGGTACCGGCTCCAGCTCGGGATAGGCTTCCTGCAGGGCGGCCAGGGGGTCACCCACCCTCACCCCGCGCGGGGTGGAGAATTGCTCCCCGCTCACCCGCATTTCCATGATCCAGAAGCTCCGCCCGTTGTCGGGAGGGGAGAAAAGGGTGAGGTCGAGGCCGGGAAAACTCAATTCCTTCACGAATGAGCCCTGGTAAGTGTCGCTGCCCGGCCCCAGGGTGCGCACCTCTTCGCGCCGGGGAGGGCCGAGGAGGGCCCGCAGGTCCACCTCGCTATCCCAGTCCCGCAGGGCCAGCACCCCGGCACCCACCCGCAGGGAGAAGTCGTTGCCTGGGGCGCCAACTCCGCTCCCGGGTCCCTGGCCGGGGGTGGACGGTGGCGGTGCGCCATTGCCTCCGGCGTCATTGCGAATGGCGCCCGCGCAGCCAGTCAGGGCAAGCGTCAGCGCCAGCAGGGTTACCATGAGACCACGGTTCATCGATTCATCCTCCCTCACCGACCGCGCGTGCGACGCGGAACAGTCCCCGGCGCGGCTGTCGCTTGCAGCCCCGGCAGGGGCGTGGCGCCGTGGCAGCGGATTCCTTCTGCCACCCCATGTTCCACTTTCCACGTACGCGGGCGCTATCCCTGCCTGGCAGCGCAGGAGAGCAGGCAGTGGCGGTTTCCGACAGGGCTCGATTTCACTGCTGGGGATGGAGGAATCTGCGGGCCAGCCGCGAACAGTCAAGGGAAAGGCTCGGCAGGCCGAAACCATTGACAGGCCTGTAGGACAGACAGAGCCGGGACGGCGCCGGACGCCGCGGAGGAATGTGGAGGAAAAGGAACCGAGAGGCAGACCCTTTACGGACGGGGAGAGGTGAGAGGGGTTGCGGGTGCGCAACCAGGAATTCGCATCCAGCCAAGGACAGTGAGTGGGCCCGCAGCGGGAGGGTGGTGCCCCGCCCCAGCGGCAGGCGGCGGTGCGTGAGCACTGACCGGTGGCCCGTGGGGCGGAGGGTCCAGCGCCGCCGCGTGGTGGTCCACGGGGTGCACGAGAAGGAGGATAGTGCATGGAAAAAGTCAGGACGCCTGTGCTGAGCACCGTGGTGGGGATGATGATCAGTCCCGGCGCCGTCCTCAGGTACTCCTTGGCCAGCATCCACTGGGGCTTCTCCCTGGCGGTGTCAACGTTGGCCTTTGGGCTCTTTTTCGCCCAGACGGGGATCGACCTCTACCGGACCGGGCAGCAGGGCCTCTCCTTCGTACTGCTGTCGGCAGGGGCGGGGGCGGCCTACGGGGCGCTGATGATCCCCCTGTTGGGGGTCCTGGTCTGGCTCACGCTGAAGGTGGCCAGGACCGACAAGGGGCTGGGGTGGGCAGTGTCGTCTTTCTGCCTGAGTTACAGCGGTGCGCTGGTGTACAGCACCCTGGGCCTGCTCTTCTCGCTGCTGCTGGGGTGGCGCACGGCGGTGGCCTTCGGCCTCACCGGAGTGTTGTGGGCCACCGGTCCCCTCATCGCCAGCATCCGCGAGATGACCGGCGGGCGGACGGGGATGGCGGTGCTGCTCTCCACGCTGGTGGGAGCCGTGGTGTTGACGTCCTGGTCGTACCTGGGGCGGATGTAGGAGGTGGGCGTAATGTTGTCCCTGGCCAGGAACCTTTGTTTCATGGCCTTCGGCGTGACCGCCTGGGTGAGCCCCGCCACCAGGTTCGAGCCGGCCAGCGTAGGCGTGGGGGCAGTGCTGGGCCTGGTGTTCGGGTGGCTTGTCACGCTGCTCTTCTCCACGGTGGTAGGTCTTGCCAACCGCGATGTGCGCGGTGAGGACGGCAAGAGCCAGGTGCCGGGCGCGGTGGGGAGAGGGATGCTGTTCCTGGTGCCCTTTGCGGTGATGGCCCTGTTTGCGGTGTACGTGCTGGGCTGGTCGGGCACCGCCGGCTTTCTCTCCGCCGGACTGATGTGCGCAGGGGTGGCAGTGTCGATGGAGGTGTCGCGGCTGAAGGGGAAGCAGACCCTCAAGAACACGGTCCTGGCCACTGGCCTGGCCTGGCTGTTGTCCAGCGCCTGGCTGGTGGCGGTCGTGATGCTGGCGAACCTTCCCGCCTGGGTGGCGGGCGGCCTCAGCCTGCTGAGAATGTTGGCCGGGTCTTCGGGGGGAGGAGTGTCATGAGAGTGTCGCCAACCCTTCGCAAGCTGCTGTCAGTGGCGTGCCTGGCGTGGATGGTGGTCGGCCTGGTGGCCGTGCCGGCCGCGGCGCGCGTGAGTGAAGTGCCGCCGGTGAAACAGCCGGTGGAAAAGGTGCTGTACAACAGCGGCGAGTGGGCGACCGAGCACATGGAGATTGACGGGCAGACGCGGCTCATCGTCCAGTACGTGGGCGCGTACCAGGCTGGCGGGAACGCGCAGGCAGCCAGCCCGACCCGCTTCGCGCTGGGCGCTCGGACGCTGTTGAAAGGGGTGTACTTCCCCTACGCCCACCCGATCACCAATTCCTCGGAGGAGGGCCTGGAGGTGGTGCTGACCGATGCCCGCGGCAACACCTACGGCCCCTACCCGACGGTGCCCTACGGGGTGGCCGAACAGGGAAGGATAGCCATGCAAGGAGAGGCCGGAGCGGAGGGGTCGTTCGTATTCCGCGAGCACGCCTTCGTGCCGTTCCCGGAAGAAGAGATCCTGCTGCCCCCGTCCACCTATACCCTGCAGGTGAGGGTCGCGCAGGGCCCGGCCGGCGTGGGAGCGGTGCTGGTCAAGGGCGTGGATTACGCGGCCTGGAAGAAGTACGAGCGCGACCTGCTGGCCTGGCAAGCGGCGCCGGAGGAGGCTGCCGGCGAGGCTGAGGCCGGGCGCGGGCGGGAGGCGAAGGTGCTGGGGAGTGCGGCGCTGCTCTCGGCCGCGGAAGGGGAAGGGACCGGCAGCCCGGCCGAAAAGGGGCAGACAGCCCCACCCCCGGCGGTCGGGAGCGGGCAGGC
>JARYMO010000203.1 GCA_029907055.1 Syntrophomonadaceae bacterium
CTGGCGGAGGGCATCCGCCAGGGCCGGGTGACATTCGCCAACACCCTGAAGTACGTGTTCATGGCCACCAGCGCCAACTTCGGCAACATGTTCAGCATGGCGGGTGCCTCCTTGTTCCTGCCCTTCCTGCCCCTGCTGCCCCAGCAGGTGCTGCTGACCAACCTGCTGACCGACATCCCGGAGATGACCATCGCCACCGACAACGTGGACACGGAAATGGTGGAGCACCCGCACCGCTGGAACATCGATTTCGTGCGCCGCTTCATGGTGGTGTTCGGGCTGCTGAGCTCGGTGTTCGACTACCTGACTTTCGCCGTGCTGCTGCTGGTGCTGCAGGCGGGCATGCTGGAGTTCCGGGCCGGGTGGTTCACGGAATCCGTCATTTCCGCCTCCGCCATCGTGCTGGTGGTGCGCAGCCGCGGCAGCATGCTCCGCAGCCGGCCCAGCCGCTACCTGCTGGCGGCCACGGGGGCGGTGGCGGCAGCCACGCTGGCCCTGCCCCTCACCCCGCTGGGGGCGGTGTTCGGCTTTGTTGCCCTGCCGGCGCACTTCTACCCCATGCTGGCGCTCATCCTGCTGGCCTACGTGGCGGCGGCCGAAGTGGCCAAGCGCCTCTTCTACCGAGCGGTAAAGATGTGAGGCACGCAGCCAGGTCTGCGAGCGCTGGCGGTCAGTGCGGGTGGGGCGGAGCCGCCAGGCGCTGGACCCTCCTCACGTAGGCCTCGATGTCGAACTTGCGCCGCAGCCCGGCGGCAGTCATGGCGCGCACGGTGCCAAACACCGGGCGACGTCTCCAGGGGCGATCGTGCTTGCCGAAGCACCATGCTACCCCGGCGAAGCTGTTGGGGTCGCGGCCGTCCAGCTGGTAGCGGTTGTTGAGGTACAGGGCGGTGGCCAGGGCTTCGCGCGGGTGGCGGCTCCACTCCAGCACCTTCTTCCCCCAGTACATGCGCATGTAGCCGTGCATGGTGCCGGAAAGCACCATCTCCCGCTGGGCCGCGTTCCAGTACGGATCGTGGGTTTCTGCGCGCTCCAGCTGGGCGCGGGTGTAGAGGTACTCACGGGCATCGGCGGCGTGCTCCTCCAGTGTCTGCCGGGACCACGCCGGCAGTCCTTCCCAGGCGTCGTAGGCAGGGTTGCGGGCCACGAAATTGAGGGCCAGCTCGCGTCGCACCAGCAGTTGCTCCAGGAAGGCGTCGGCGCCCGGCCCCCCGGTGGCGGCGATTTCCAGCGCCACGTACAGGGGGGAGATGTGGCCGAAGTGCAGGTAGGGGGAGAGACCCGAGAGCCGGTCTCGCGAAGGGTCACTGCGGGCCAGGGGGTAGTCGTCCAGGTGGTGCTCGATGAAGTGCTGCAGACGCTGCCGGGCGGCCGTGGTGCCGCCGTGGAAGCCCGGAGCGGGGGGTACCGAGCTGTCCACGCCCAGGCTGGCGAGCAGGCGTTCAGGATCGCCGGGGTCCAGCGAGGGCACCTCCAGGCCCAGGGAGGAGCGGCGCGGGGCGCGTTCGGCGAGCGGGAGCAGGTACGCTTCCAGCTGGCGGTGAAGGCGGGGACGGAAGGTGGCGGCGGAATACTCCTCCCTGGTCGAGGCCTGGTCGACGGGGACCACGGCATCGCTCTCCACCTGCAGCAGAGGGCAGGCCATGTCGCGGGCGGCCGCGGCGCGCCAGGCCACCTGCAGCCGCAGGTAGCCGCGGTCCACCACCGCCATGGCGGCCCCGGAACTGAGAGCGACCGCCACCCGGTCGGGGGCCCCGGTGCGCACCACCAGTTGCACGCCGCGCGCCCGCAGCTGCCGGCAGGTCTCGGCCAGGCCTTGCAGCATGAACCGGTAGTGACGGGAGTTGGCCTCCGGGAAGTCGGGGGTGAGCCCGAAGCAGACCAGCAGCGGCAGGTCAAGTTCGTCCGCGCGGGTGACGGCGTACTCCAGCGCGTGGTTGCACTCCGCCCGCTGGGAGGCCTGCATCCAGTACAGCACGTACCGTCCCGGCTGCAGCGGGCGGGAATTAAGGGCGCGGACGCGGGATGGGTGGATCACGGCCGGCACCTCCTTGCCCCGCTAGTCACCTTCATTGTACCTCCGCGCCGGGCCGGTGCGCACCGGGCAGCACTCAAGCGGTCGGTCGTTCCCGTCGATAACCATGGACAAGAACCCTCCTTCAATGCATAGCCTCCAGTGGGCGCAGCCTCCTCCGCCGGGGAGGTGTTTTTCTTGCCCTCCGTCCCCGCCACGTGAGCGCCGGCGGACTCCCCGTCTTCCGGGCTGTCCCGGGCCAGCGGCCTGGGGGCAGTCGCTGGCCGGGCAGACGTGGTACACTCAGTCCAGGAAGGAGGTAGGTGGGAGCAGGCGTCCCGGCATGCGGGGCCGTGCCCGCGCGCGCAGATGATGATGAAAATAGCGCTGATATTGAGCCTCCTCGGGCAGCTGGTGGCGGCCACCGCTGCCTGGAGCCAGTTTCCCTGGTGGTCGCTGCAAGCCCCTGCTGCCTGCTACGGCAGTCCGGTGGTGGTACGGCAGGCGCAGGCGCAGGCGGAAGGGGAGACAACCGGGCCGGTGGACGGGCCGGCGCCGACCAGGCCGGGCCGGGTGGTCTACCTGACCTTTGACGACGGGCCTAATGACGTGTGGACCCCGCAGGTGCTGGACATCCTGGGGCAGTACCGGGTGCGGGCGACGTTCATGGTGACCGGTGGCAACGCCGTCCGTCACCCGGAGCTGCTGCGTCGCATGCTGGAGGAGGGGCACGGCGTGGGCAACCACTCGTACTCCCACCGCTACCAGGACTACCAGTCGACGGTCGCCTTCGCCCGCGACCTGGAGCTGGCGGAGGAGGCCATCCTTCTGGCCACCGGCCGTATGACGCACATCTACCGGCCGCCCGGCGGACCGCTGCGGCTGACGCCGCCGTGCCGGCAGGTGCTGGAGGCCCACGGGTACCGCGTGGTGGGCTGGAACGTGTCCGGGGCAGACAGCTGCACCTACGCGGTCAGCGCGGCGCAGATCAGCGCCAACGTGCTGCAGGGGGTGCGCCGGCTCCCGGCCGGGCAGCCGGCCACGGTGCTCCTGCATGACGGCACCCAGCCCTCCTCGCGGGAGCCTGCTCCCGGCAGCGCGGGAGCAGTCTACGCCCATAACCGCCAGCAGGTGGTGGAGGCCCTGCCTTCCATCATCGAGGGCTTGCAGCGCTCGGGCTGTAGGTTCGAGGTCCTGCCCGAGCCGGTCCTGGCAGGTGATGCGGCGGCGCCGACCACCCTGCAGCAGCCGGTCCAGAGCCCGCCAGCCCCCGCTGCACAGGGGCCGCGCGCTATTGCGACCACCAGGTGAGTTTGCTATAGTGGTACCAACGTCTGGAGCCTGGCAGCACGGCGGCGGCAGCGGCTGCCGGAGGGCTTGCGGGGAGGGGTCAGAGTGGTCACGGTGACATTGAAGGACGGCTCGCAGCGGGAGTACCCGCGCGGGACCACCATCTTGCAGGTG
>JARYMO010000204.1 GCA_029907055.1 Syntrophomonadaceae bacterium
GCGCGACGCCCCCTTCCGCCAGGAGGTGCCGGTGGTGGCTCCTGCCGGTTCCCGGGCCTTCCCCGCGCGGGTGACGGTGCTGGTAGACATCCGGGCCGCGGCGGAGGGGGGCACCCCGTGAGGATCAGGGTGCGCAACCTGAGGCTGGGGCTGGACGAGGGCGAGGAGCGGCTGCGCGCCCTGGCCGCCGCCCGCCTGGGCCTGCCGCGGGACTACGTGCGCCGCTGGCAGGTGGTGCGGCGCTCGGTGGATGCCCGCCGCAGCCAGGTGGTCTTCAACTACACGGTGGACGTGGAGCTGCCGGGCGAATTCGAACTGGACCCGGCCCTGCTGGCATCGCCCGAGGTGTCGGTGCTGCGCCCGCAGGAGCCGGACGCGCTGCAACCGGGCACGCGGCCCCTGCCCTGGTCCCCGCTGGTGGTGGGCAGCGGCCCCGCCGGGCTCTTCTGCGCACTCCGCCTGGCCCGCAGCGGGTACCGCCCGCTGGTCATCGAGCGCGGCCGGGACGTGCAGCGCCGGGTGGGCGACGTGGAGCGCTTCTGGACCGCGGGGGAGCTGGACGAGGAGTCCAACGTCCAGTTCGGCGAGGGCGGCGCCGGCACCTTCTCCGACGGCAAGCTCACCACCCGCATCGGCGACCCCCGGGTGGAGACGGTGCTGCGCACCCTGGTGGAACTGGGTGCCCCCGCCGACATCCTCTACGTCAACAAGCCGCACGTGGGCACCGACCTCCTGCGCGGGGTGGTCACCCGCCTGCGGCGCGAGATCCTGGCCCACGGCGGCCGGGTCTGCTTCCAGGCCCGCCTCACTGACCTGCGGGTGCACTCCGGGCGGCTGGCCGGCGCGGTCATCAACGACCGCCTGGAGCTCCCCTGCAGCGTGCTGGTGCTGGCGGTGGGCAACAGCGCCCGCGACGTCTACCGCCTGCTGGCCAGGCGGGGGGTGAGCCTGCTGGGGAAGGGCTTCGCCGTCGGGGCCCGCATCGAGCACCCCCAGGACTACCTGGACCGCACCCAGTACGGCGAGTTCGCCGGCCACCCGCGCCTGGGGGCGGCCGACTACCACCTCACCTACCAGGACCAGGAGAGCGGCCGCTCGCTCTACACCTTCTGCATGTGCCCCGGCGGCTACGTCATCGCCGGTTCCTCCACCTCGGGTACGGTGGTCACCAACGGCATGAGCTACCACCGCCGCGACTCCGGGCGCGGCAACAGCGCCCTGGTGGTCACGGTGGGGCCGCCGGACTGGGACGAGGACCCCCTGGGCGGCATGGCCCTGCAGGAGAAACTGGAGCGGCAGGCCTTCGCCGCCGGCGGGGGAAGCTACCGCGCCCCCGCGCAGCTGGCGCTGGACTTCGTGCGGGAGACCGCCTCGGCCGGGCTGCCGGCGGGGGCGGCCAGTTACCGCCCGGGGGTCACCCCCGGCAACCTGTGGGAGGTGCTGCCGCCGGCGGTGTGCCAGGTGCTGCAGCGCGGCCTGCAGCGCTTCCACCGCCGCATGAGCGGCTTTTTGCACCCGGAGGCGGTGCTCACCGGGGTGGAGACCCGCACCTCGGCCCCTCTGCGCATCGAGCGCGACCAGTCCCTGTGCTCGGTGAGCGTGGCCGGCCTCTACCCCTGCGGGGAGGGGGCGGGCTACGCGGGCGGCATCGTCAGCGCCGCGGTGGACGGCCTCCGGGTGGCGGAGAGCATCATCGCCACCTACCAGAAACCGCTTGACAACCTCTGGCTGGAGGCCAATCATGGTATTGTTGATGCGGCGGGCCTGCCCTAGCGCCAGGCCCCGGGGCCCGCAGGGCCCATCATCACGCGCACGGAGGGATGACAGGTGGGAGCCTTGTTCGGAACTGACGGGGTGCGGGGCATCGCCAACCAGGAACTGACGCCGGAGCTGGCCTACAAGCTTGGCCGGGCCGGCAGCTACGTGCTGGCCCAGCAGTTCCAGTACCCGCGCATCCTGGTGGGCAAGGACACCCGCGTATCCGGAGACATGCTGGAGGCGGCGCTGGTGGCCGGCATCTGCTCGGTGGGGGCCAGCGTGCTCAAGGTGGGGGTGGCCCCCACCCCGGCGGTGGCCTACCTCACCCGCCACTACGAAGCCTCCTGCGGGGTGGTCATCTCTGCCTCCCACAACCCCATGGAGTACAACGGCATCAAGTTCTTCAGCGGTGACGGCTTCAAGCTGCCCGACGCCACCGAGGAAGAGATCGAGCGGCTGGTGGTGGACTGGGTCAACCTGCCCCTGCGCCCCACCGGCAGCGACGTGGGCCGCGTCTACGGCGTGGTGGACGCCGAGAAGAACTACCTCGACTACCTGTGCGGCTGCCTGCGCGAGCCTGACTTCTCCGGCCTCACCGTGGTGGTGGACTGCGCCCACGGCGCCGCCTACACGGTTGCCCCCAACCTGTGGCGGCGGCTGGGGGCCAAGGTCATCACCATCGGCGACAGCCCCAACGGCATCAACATCAACGAGCGCTGCGGCTCCACCCACCCTGAGCTGCTGCGGCGCACGGTGGTGGAGCACAAGGCCAACCTGGGGGTGGCCTACGACGGTGACGCCGACCGCCTCATCGCCGTGGACGAGCGCGGCGAGGTGGTGGACGGAGACGCCATCATGGTCATCTGCGGCCTGCACCTCAAGCGCACCCGCCGCCTCTCCCCCTCCCGCCTGGTAGCCACGGTGATGAGCAACATCGGGCTGGACATCGCCCTGCGGCGGGAGGGCATCGAGGTTGACCACTGTGCGGTGGGCGACCGCTACGTGCTGGAGCGGATGCAGGAAACCGGCGCCCGCCTGGGGGGCGAGCAGTCCGGGCACCTCATCTTCCTCGACCACGCCACCACCGGCGACGGCCTGCTCTCCTCGCTCAAGCTGGTGGAGGTGATGCGCGAGACCGGCCTGCCGCTGTCGGAGCTGGCCGCCCAGATGGAGGTCTTCCCGCAGATCCTGGAGAACATCGAGCTCAGGCAGCGGGAGAGCATTCTGGAGCAGGAGCCGGTGCGCGCGGCCATCGCCCGCGCCGAGGAGCGGCTGGGCGAGTGGGGCAAGGTGCTGGTGCGCCCCTCCGGCACCGAGCCCAAGATCCGCATCATGGCCCAGGGGCGCGACGAGTACCTGCTGAAGGAGGTGGTGGAGGACATCCGCACCAGCATCCTGGCCGCCCAACGGTAACCCGGGCGGGGGATGCAGGCACCGCAAGCGCCAGAACCCACGTGGTTGACGAGGCAGGGGCTGATCGAACCATCGGCGGGTAGCCCCTCGGTGCGCCACCATCGTCAGCGCCGCCACAAAGCCTCCCGGCGACGGGAGGGACAAAAAGCGGCGCCCGTGGCGGGTTACCGCACACCTTGAAGCAAGAGACGGCAGCACGGCAGCGGTACTGCGGCCTGTGCCCCGGCGTGCCCGGGGCGGGCTGTGCGTGCGCGGCTGCACCTGC
>JARYMO010000205.1 GCA_029907055.1 Syntrophomonadaceae bacterium
CACTGATTATATGTTTCTCTCTGAGGTGTCCACAAAAACGGGTATGGTGCACCTTGTTTCACCCTTGTTTCACCGTGAAACGAAAAGAGCGTCCCCTTGTTTCAGGCGAAGAGGGAGAGCTGGCTGGATTCGGGGAGGCCCTGCAGGCAGCCGCTGCGGGACAGGGCCTCGATGACCGTGCGCGACACCCCGGCCCGCCGCTGCAGGTCCTCGATGGAACTGAAGGGCCCGGCCCGGCGGGCGGCGACGATGCTCTCCGCCGCCTTCTCCCCCACGTTGGCGTAGGCCGAGAAGGGCAGCACCAGGCCCTCCGGGCACACCCGGAAGTGGTCCGCCAGCGACGCGTCGAGGTCGGCGGGCAGGAAGCGCAGCCCGCGGGCGTACATCTCCAGCGCCACCTCCAGCACCGGGATGAGCTTGCGGTCCTTGGCCTGCGCCCGCAGCCCCTGGGCCTCGATGGCCTCCAGCCGCTGGCGCACCGCGTCGTAGCCGGCCAGGATGACCTCGGCGTCGAAGTCGGCGGCGCGCACGCTGAAGTAGGCGGCGTAGAACTCGCGCGGGTGGTAGACCTTGAAGTAGGCGATGCGGAAGGCCATCATGACGTAGGCCACCGCGTGCGCCTTGGGGAACATGTAGCGGATCTTCTGGCAGGACTGCACGTACCAGGACGGCACCTCGTGCGCCAGCAGCAGCTCCTGCTCCTCCGGGGTCAGCCCCTTGCCCTTGCGGATGCGCTCCATGATGTCGAAGGCGCGGCTCTTCTCCACCCCCTGGCCGATGAGGTAGGTCATGATGTCGTCACGGGTGGCAATGACCTCGTTGAGGGTGGCGCAGCCGCTGGCGATGAGGTCCTGGGCGTTGTTGGACCACACGTCGGTGCCGTGGGACAGGCCGCTGATGCGCACCAGCTCGGAGAAGGTGCGTGGCCGCGTCGCCTCCAGCATCTGGCGCACGAAGCGGGTGTTGAACTCCGGCACCCCGTAGGTGCCCACCGCCGCCCGCAGCACCTCCGGGCTCACCCCCAGTGGCTCCACGCTAGAGAAGAGGGCCATGGTGGCCGGCTCGTCCAGCGGCACCCCCACCGCGCTGACGCCGGTCAACTGCTCCAGCATGCGGATCATGGTGGGGTCGTCGTGGCCCAGGATGTCCAGCTTGACTAACTGGTCGTCGATGGAGTGGTAGTCGAAGTGGGTGGTGACCACCCCCGAGTCGGCCCGGTTGGCCGGGTGGTTGAGCGGCGTGAAGAGGTGGATGTCAGTCTCCCGCGGCACCACGATGAGGCCGCCCGGGTGCTGGCCGGTGGTGCGCCGCACGCCGGTGATGCCGGCCGCCAGCCGCGCCACCTCCCCCTTGCGCAGCTGCAGGCCGTACTTCTCCTCGTAGGCGCGCACGAAGCCCACCGCCGAGGCGTCGGCCAGGGTGCTGATGGTGCCGGCGCGGAAGACGTGCTCGCGCCCGAACACCTCCTCCACGTACTGGTGGGCGCGGGCCTGGTACTCTCCGGAGAAATTGAGGTCGATGTCCGGCTTCTTCTCGCCCTCGAAGCCCAGGAAGGTCTCGAAGGGGATGTCGAAGCCGTCCCGCACCATGCCCGTGCCGCAGGCCGGGCAGTCCCGCGGCGGCAGGTCGGCCCCGCAGTCGGCGGGGCCTGCCGGCGCGAACTGGGTGGCGCAGCACTGCGGGCAGCGGTAGTGCGGCGGCAGCGGGTTCACCTCGGTAATGCCGGCCAGGAAGGCCACCAGCGACGACCCCACCGAGCCGCGCGAGCCCACCAGGTAGCCGTCGTCGTTGGACTTCTTCACCAGCTTGTGGGCGATGAGGTACAGCACGGCGAAGCCGTTGCCGATGATGGACTCCAGCTCGCGCCGCAGCCGCTGCTCCACCAGTGGCGGCAGCGGGTCCCCGTAGATGCGGCGCGCCCCTTCCCAGGCCAGCGCCTCCACCTCATCCCCCGCCCCCTCGATGGTGGGGAAGTAGGTCCCCTCCGGCACCGGCCGCAGCCGCTCGATGCGCTGGGCGATGGCCCGGCTGTTGGCCACCACCACCTGGTAGGCGCGCTCCTCGCCCAGGTAGGCGAACTCGGCCAGCATCTCCTCGGTGGTGCGCAGGTAGAGCGGGGCCTGGGCCTCGGCGTCCTCGAAGCCCTTGCCCGCCTGCAGCACCTTGCGGTAGACCTCGTGGTGGGGGTCCAGGAAGTGCACGTCGCCGGTGGCCACCACCGGCCGCCCCACCTCGTCGCCCAGCGCCACGATGGCCCGGTTCATCTCCTGCAGGTCCTCCAGCGACTGCAGGCGCCCCTCGCGCACCAGGAACTCGTTGTTGCCCAGCGGCTGGATCTCCAGGTAGTCGTAGAAGCGGGCGATGCGCGCCAGCTCCTCGCGCGGCCGCCCCTCCAGGTAGGCGGTGATGAGCTCGCCCGCCTCGCAGGCCGTGCCCAGGATGAGCCCCTCGCGCAGCTCCACCAGGTCCCGGCGCAGGATGCGGGGGGTGCGGTAGAAGTGCTCCAGGTGCGACTTGCTGACCAGCCGGTACAGGTTCTGCAGCCCCTGCTGGGTGGCGGCCAGCAGGATGATATGGTAGGGACGGCGCTGGCGGGGCTCGTCCACCAGGTACCCCTCCATGCCGTAGATGACCTTTATCCCTTCCTTCCCCGCGCCGGCGAAGGCCTCGGGGAAGGCCTGCACCACCCCATGGTCGGTGATGGCCACCGCCGGGTGGCCCCAGGCCGCCGCCCGCTTGACCAGCTCGCGCACCCGCACCACCCCGTCCAGGGCGCTCATCACGGTATGCGCGTGCAGCTCCACCCGTTTCTCGGGCGCCTGGTCGCGCCGCCGCGGCGGCTCCTTCTCCTGCCAGGCCTGGGCGAACAGCGCCAGCTCGCGGTCACGCTCGTCGAAGCGCACCGAGCCCTGCACCCGCACCCAGCTGTTCTCGGCCAGCGGCGTTTCCTCCGCCTCGGCGAAGTGCTTGACCGCGATGGTGTCGGTGTAGTCGGTCAGGTAGTAGGTCAGCAGCCGGCGGCCGTCCTTCAGGGTGCGCTGGCTGCAGCCGATGATCTCCCCTTCCACCACCGCCGCGCGCATACCCTCCTCCAGCTCCGCCACCGTCACCGCCGCCCCCTGGAGGCCGTTCTGCTCGCCGCGGCTCTGCCGCCCCCTGCGGCGCCCCTTGCGGCGCTGCTCCGCCTGCGGCACCAGCTCGTCGGCAAGCTCCGGCACCGCCGCCGGCACCTGGGCCGGCCCCTCCTCGGCCACTACCGGTGACTGCTGGCTGCAGTGGCAGGTGACCACCATGGTCAGGCCGTACTCCTGGCGGAACCACTCGGCCAGGGCCGTGCAGGCACCGCTGGCCAGCACCTCCTCCCAGGCCGCGGCGTCCGCCACCTGCAGGCGCAGCGAGTGGCCCTCCACCTCCCAGCCCAGCCCCGCTGCCAG
>JARYMO010000206.1 GCA_029907055.1 Syntrophomonadaceae bacterium
GCCTGGTGCGCTCGCTCAACGCGCTGCTGCTGGTGATGCTGCCGGTGGCGGCCGGCATCCTGCTGCTGGCCGGGCCCATGGTGCGGGTGGCCTTCCAGCGCGGGGCCTTCGACGAGCGGGCGGTGGAGCTGACCGTCTTCGCGCTGGTCTTCTACGCCCTGGGGCTGCCGGCCATGGCCCTGCGGGAGATCGCGGTGCGGGCCTTCTACTCCCTGCAGGACACCTGGACCCCCATGCGCATCGGCATCGCCACCGTGGCCCTCAACGTGGTGCTGTGCCTGCTGCTGGTGCGGCCGCTGGCCCACGGCGGGCTGGCGCTGGCCACCTCGCTCTCCCTCACCGCCGGCTACGCCGCCCTGCTGTGGGCGCTGCGGCGCAAGGTGGGCTCCATCGGGGGGCGGGAGCTGCTGGTGAGCGGCAGCAAGATGCTGTTCGCCACCCTGGTGATGAGCGCGGCGGTGGCGGCGCTGCTGCGCTACCTGCCGCGGCTGGGGCTGCAGGGGCTGGCCGGGCAGGCGCTGCCGCTGTTCGCCGGGGCCGGGCTGGGGGCGGCGGTGTACTTCGCCCTCATCTGGGCCCTGCGGGTGACGGAGTTCGAGTGGGTGCTGGAGCGGGTGCGCCGCCGCCTGCCGAGGAAGCATCGAGAAAAAATGTAAAAAGGTAATTTCGATAGCAGGAATTGCCTCCTGTGTGGAGAATATTGCGGTAACGCGCGCGCCGGCCGGCGGGCCGGAGAGAGCGCCAGCGCAGCAGGAGCCCGGGGCAGGACAGCCCGGGGCGGGACTGAGCGCCGCGCGGCGGCCGCGGGGGCAGGGGCGCCCCCAGGCGAGGGCCATCCCGGCCCCGCACGGCGTCGTGGCGGCGCAGAGCGGGGGTGAGGGGTGGCTTCTGACATTGTGGGCGAATCGCAGGCCATGCGAATGGTGCGGGAACGGGCGCGCCTGCTGGCCCGGGGGGACATCCCGGTGCTGCTGCTGGGGGAGACCGGCACCGGCAAGGACGTGCTGGCCCGCTACATCCACCAGTGCAGCCCCCGCGCCGGGCAGCCGCTGGTGGAGCTGAACCTGGCCACGCTGCCGGAGAACTTGCTGCCCAGCGAGCTGTTCGGCCACGAGCGGGGGGCCTTCACCGGCGCCGTGGCCGCCCGTGCCGGGCTGGTGGTGGAGGCGGGGGAGGGCACCCTCTTCCTCAACGACGTCGGGCACCTGGGCCTGGCCGGGCAGGCGGTGCTGCTGCAGGTGCTGGACGCCGGCCGTTACCGCCGCCTGGGGGGCGGCGGGGAGCGGGTGGGGCGGGCGCGGGTGGTGTGCGCCTCCTCGCGGCTGCCGGCGGAGCTGGTGGCGGAGCAGAAGATGCTGCCGGACCTGATGTTCCGGCTGGGGGCGCCCCTGTACCTGCCGCCCCTGCGCGAGCGGCGCGAGGACATCGGGCTGCTGGTGCGGGCGATGGTGGCGCACGAGCGGGAGAACAGCCCGCCCGAGGAGTGGGCCTGGTTCGGGGAAGCGGAGGAGGCGCGGCTGGCCCGCCTGCTGCAGGAAGCGGACTACCCCTGGCCGGGCAACGTGCGCGAGCTGGAGACGCTGGTGCGGCGGCTGTGGCTGGAGGTGGTGCGGGCGGGGCCGGGGGCGGACCTGGAGGAGGGGGTGAGGCGCTGCCTGGCCGAGGCGCGGGCGGCCTACGGGCAGGCGGTGCCGGAGGAGTCGCTGGCCGACCTGGTGTGCCGGCGCCTGTGTCGGGGGCAGGGGCCGTCGGTGCGCGAGCTGGTGGAGGAGTGGGCGCGGCTGGAGGTGGCGGCAGGGCTGGTGCGCGCCCTGCAGATGGGCTACGCCCCCGCCAGCCTGGCCCAGCTGGGCCGGGACCTGGGCATCGCCGCCCTGGTGCACGCCTCCCGCCGCCGGGTGCCGGGCAGCGTGGTGGTGGCGGCCGTGGCCAGCCTGGAGGACTGCCCCCACTACCCGCCGGCGCTGCGGGAGCTGCTGGCCCGCCTGCGCGGGCAGCAGGACGGGGAGCCCGGCTGAGCGAGCCTGCCGCCGGCGGGGCCCGCGGTGCCAGGCTTCCCTGCCGGCGGGTGCGGGGCGCGGGCTGCCACCCGCCGGTGGGGGCGGGCCACCGCCCGGTGGCGCCGGGGAGGGAGGCCGGGCAGGCGGTGGGCGGCGGGAGGCCCGCGGTGACGGGCGTTCCGCCCGCGCCGTTTCCCTGGCACGCTCCTTGCACTTTCCGGGATGCGAGCGCGCGCATCCTGGAAGGGGAGGGAGAGGTCATGGAAACGGGACGGGTGGAAGTGGTGAAGGAGCTGGTCATCGGGCTGCGGCCGGTGTACACGGAGACCGGCAACGACACCGAGCTGTGGCTGGAGGACGGGCGGGTGCTGCTGGACCGGCGGGGCCTGCGGGCGGTGGTGAAGGCGCTGGCCCGCAGCTTCGCCCTCGACCTGGTGGCCCAGCGCGAGCGGGTGCGGGAGCTGCTGGGACAGACGGGGCTGGTGCCGCTGTGCGTGGGGGGCCGGGTGCTGGTGCCCCTGCGCATGCGGGAGTCCCGCTGCGAGCACGACGCCGCCTACGGCTACCTGGACGCGGGCCAGGTGCGGGAGGTGGAGGCGCGGGCGGGCGGGGGCTGCCTGGTGCGGCTGGCCTGCGGCAGCCAGGTGGAGGTGCGCTCGACGCGGGCCACCGTGCTCAAGTCGCTGGACAACGCCCGCCGCCTGCAGGGGGGGGAGGCGGAAGCGGGGAGCGAGGAGCAGGTGGTGCAGGCGGTGCGCTGCCTGCTGGGGATGCTGGCGGGGATGGAGCGCAGCCTGGCCGAACTGTCCCGCCGCCTGGACGGGGGGCAGTAGAACCGCTGCCTGCTGGCAGGACGGTGCAGCCGGCGGGGGCGGGGCTCACAGCAGCCCAACCACTGCCTGCCCGATGGCCAGGCAGGCGGTGAGGCCGGGGGACTCGATGCCGATGCAGTTGACGAAGCCGGGCAGGCCGCGGGCGCTCTCCTCGGCGATGATGAAGTCGGCGAAGCCGTCGGCGGCGGCCGCCAGGCGGGGCCGGATGCCCACGTAGGCCGGCGCCAGGTCCTCTTCCTGCAGGGCGGGCAGGTAGCGGCGGGCGGCGGCCAGGAAGAGGGGGCGGCGGCGCTCGTCCATGGCGTAGTCGAGCTCTTCCACGTCGCGGGCGTCCGGCCCCAGCCGCTGGCCCCCGGCCAGGTCCAGGGTGAGGTGCACCCCCAGGTGGCCGGGCCCGGGCAGCGGGTAGAGCAGGTGGGAGACGCCCACCGGCCGCCGCAGCTGGAAGTACTCGCCGCGGCTGTAGCGCAGGCGGTAGCCGAGGGCGTCCACGTCCAACCCGGCCATGGCTGCCACCCGGTCGCTGGCCAGGCCGGCGGCGTTGACCACCACCTCGGCGCCGATGCAGTCGTCGCCCGCCCACAGCCGGTAGCCG
>JARYMO010000207.1 GCA_029907055.1 Syntrophomonadaceae bacterium
ATGCCCTGGCGTATGCCCCCCGGCAGCTTTTCGCGCAGGGCCTGCACCATGCTCTCCAGCCCCCCCGGCGGGCGGGGGGTGCGCGGCCCGGCGAAGAGGTCCTGCTCCCCCAGCATCCAGTCGTAGAGCCCGGACGCCTCCAGGCTCATCCCCAGCACCGGCTGCTGCACCTGTGCCTGCTCCAGCAGCCCGGCCATCACTGCTCCCAGCCGCCCCTCGTCGCGATACCCCCAGGGGACGAGACGGCTCCACTGCCGGCTGCCCCCGGGCAGCAGCAGCGAGAGGGTGGCCAGCCGCCCTCCCTGCCGGCGGGCCTGCAGCTGGGAGACCAGCAGCCGCACGCCCTCGCGCAGCGCCCGCTGCAGGTGTTGCCGGCACGTCACCTCGCCCTGGAAGGGGATGCGCACCACCACCCTGCCCGGGGGATAGCCGTTGACCAGCGGGGAGGCGTCCACGCCGCGGCTGTGGCGGTACAGCAGCTCCCCCTCCCGTCCCAGCATCCCGGCCAGCTCGGCGCGCGACAGCCGCTGCACGTCACCGAACCTGCGCAGCCCCAGCCCCGCGCAGCGCTCGCGCGCCCGCGCAGGGAGCATCCAGTCCCAGGCCAGGGGGAGGGGGCGCAGGAACTCCACCTCGTCTCCCGGCGCCACCTCGCAGCTGGAGAAGCTCCTGCCCGCTGCAGCGGCGGCGAACAGGGCGCGCGCCGCCAGCCCGGCCAGCAGCTTGTTGCCCCCCACCCCCACCAGCGCCGGTCCCGGCCCGCACTCGCGCAGGCCTTCCCGCAGCCTCCCCAGCTCTTCCGTCACCCGGCTCCCGCTGAGGTCGAAAAAACACCGCCGCTCGTCCACCGGTTCCACGAGGGGGGACAGCCCGGCCAGCACCTGCAGGTACTGGCCGTGGGCCTGCCGGCACACGGCCTCGTCAGCGGCCAGCACCAGGGCCTCCGGACAGCGGCGCGCGGCCGCGTCCGCCTCCAGGCCCAGCAGGGGCTGCCCCGCCAGTTCTTCCGAGACCCCCACCACCCTGCCCTCGCGGCATACCAGCAGCGGCCTGCCCTGCAGGCCCCGGTTGCTCCGGCGGGCCAGGGCGGAGAAGAAGAAGGGGAACATGATGCACGCGATCCTCTGCATGACCATCACCCAAACATATGTTCGTGTTGTACTCCTATTCTATGCCCGGGAAGCGGTGCTGTCAAACGGCAAGCGGAACAAGGGGACGCTCTTTCTGTTTCATCCTCTTCATCCTCCTCGCCTGGAACAAGGGGACGCTCTTTTCGTTTCACCGTTCTCGCGGCACGGGAAAGTGGCAGGAGGAGGGGTTCAGGGGAGGGGTGCGGGTGGGGAAGGCTCCCTGCCCGGAAACGGCTGAGCCGGCCTCGACCGCGGCCGGCTCCCTGCACAGGGGTTCTGAGGTCATTGCTTCAGGGGCTGGTGTCGCCGGGCGTCACGGTGCCCGCCCGCTCCGGGCGCGGCAGGGCGGGCCGGTGGGCCTTCCGCCCACGCGATCGGCGGCGCCGCTTCACCAGCAGGTAGAGCAGGTAGAGGGCGACGATGGCCACGGCCAGCCCCAGGCTGAGCCAGAGGAAGTCCCGGCTGAGGAACGAGATGGCCTGCGCGCCCATGGCCATGATGATGGCCGCCTCGGCGGTGAAGCGCACCCCCCGCCCGATGAATGCGGCCAGCAGGAAACGGGGGACATTCATGGCCAGGCAGCCGGAGGAGATGGTGAAGAGCTTGAAGGGCAGCGGCACCAGCGCCGCCAGCAGCACCGCCCAGGCCCCGTAGCGGTCCATGGCCTCCTCCATGCGCCGCAGCGTCAGGGGATTGGCCATCCGCCGCAGCAGCGGCTGTCCCAGCGTCCGGCCCAGCAGGTACCCGCAGTACGCGCCGGCCACCGAAGCCAGCACGCTGAGCACCGCGAACCACAGCGCCCGCTGGGGCTGCGCCAGGCTCAGCGGCACCAGCAGGAAGTCCGGGGCCAGCGGGAAGAAGGAGGACTCGGCGAAGGCCAGCAGCACCAGCCCCCACACCCCGTACTGCGCCAGCAGGTTGGCAACCTGTTCCCACATGGTGCGTCGTTCCCTCCAGGTATCGGTTCCCTTCCCGCCGCTGCCGGCGGGGCCCAGGGAGCGCAACGAAAGAGACCCTCGCCCGCAGGGTCGCCCCGGGCAGGAGTCTCCCGAACATGCCGCGGCGGTGACGTCCCGGTCCCGGGTACGACCTCGTCCCTGGCGGCTGCCACCAGCATAGCAGAAGGGCCGGGGCCGGGCAAGCCGCGGCCAGGGGCTGCAGGGCGTAGTGCGCCGCCGGGCGCACGCGCCCGTCAGTCCTTGCCCTTGATGACCGCCAGCGGACGCATGCGGGCCACCTTGCGGGTGAGCCCGATGGCCACCAGGGTCTCCACCACCTCGTCGATGTCCTTGTAGGCCTGCGGGGCTTCGTCCAGCACGTCGCGGAAGTCGCGGGTGTTGTACAGCACCTCGCCCATGCCGGCCTCGAACTGCTCGCGGGTGATGGCCTTCTCCGCCGCGCTGCGCGACAGGGCCCGTCCGGCGCCGTGGTTGACCGAGAAGAAGGACTCCGCGGCCAGTTCCGTGCCCACCACCACGTAGGAGGCGGTGCCCATGCTGCCGGGCACCAGCGCCGGGTGGCCGGTCTTGCGGTAGGCGGGGGGGTTGGCCGGGTGGCCAGGGGGAAGGGCCCGGGTGGCCCCCTTGCGGTGCACCAGCAGCCGCCGTCCCCCGTGCACCTCCCACTTGGCGATGTTGTGCGCGACGTCGTAGACGATCTCGAACCCCATCTCGCGCGGGTCGCGCTGCAGCACGGAAGCGAAGGCCTGGCGCACGTCGGCGGTGATGAACTGGCGGTTGGCGAAGGCGAAGTTGACCGCGCAGGCCATGGCCGCGAAGTAGGCCTTGCCTTCCGGGGAATCGATGGGGGCGCAGGCCAGCCCCTTGCTGGGCAGTTCGATGCCGTAGCGGGTGGCGGCGGGGATGTGGCTGGCCGAGTAGTCAGTGGCGATCTGGTGGCCGATGCCGCGGCTGCCGGTGTGGGCCATCACCGTCAGCTGGCCGGCGAACAGGCCGAACTCCGCGGCTACCTGGGGGTCAAAGATCTCGTCCACCCGCTGGATCTCGATGAAGTGGTTGCCGCCTCCCAGCGTCCCCAGCTGCCCGCTGCCGCGCTTGAGCGCCTGGGCGCTGACCTTGCTGGCGTCCGCCCCCTGCAGGCAGCCGTTTTCCTCGATGTGCTCCGAGTCCTCGGGACGCCCGAAGCCGGCGGCGATGACCGCCTGCACCCCGTGGTGGAGCACCTCGGTGAATATCTCCTGGGTGACCCCGCGGTGGAAGCCGGTCTTGCCGATGCCGGTGGGGACCAGGTCCTCGATGGCCACCATC
>JARYMO010000208.1 GCA_029907055.1 Syntrophomonadaceae bacterium
GGTGCCATTCCAGGTGCCCCACCGCACGCAGGCGCCCGTCTGGCCCGTTGACCCTGACCACCGCCCCCTCAGCGCCGGCGGGAAACGGTGTCACCGGAACGGCGTGGCCATGCCCCAGCCGTTCCAGCCATTCGCCCGTCGCCTGCACCGCCGCCAGGTGCTGCAGGGGGAAGTCCACCGGCAACACGCAGGAATAGTCCCGTGCCCGCAGGCGGGCTAGTACCTCGTCCAGCGGCAGGGCCTCGTCGAGATGGAAGGGCCCGGAAAAGACGCGGGTGAGCGCCGACAGGTAGGCCCCGCAGCCCAGGCGCAGGCCGATGTCGTGGCACAGGGTCCGTATGTACGTGCCCTTGGAGCACTCCACTTCCAGCCACAGCCGGGGCGGAGACGCCTCCAGTTCGGCACCCAGCAGCTGCAGGCGGTAGATGGTCACCCGCCGCGGAGCGGGCTGCACTGACTCCCCCCGCCGTGCCAGTTCGTACAGCCGCTCCCCGCGGTGGTGAACCGCCGAGTGCATGGGCGGCACCTGTTCGATCTCCCCCACGAAGCCGGCCAGCACCTCGTCCAGGCGCGAGAAATCGCAGCGCGCGGGGACCGGCGTCACGCAGCCCCAGGCGTCCTGGGTGTCCGAGATGGCGCCCAGGGTGGCCTCCGCCCGGTAGCCCTTGCGGACGTCGGAAGCAAACTCGATGAGCCGCGTGGCCTGGCCCAGCGCCACGGGCAATACTCCTTCTGCCATGGGGTCCAGCGTCCCCAGGTGACCCACCCGGCTGCGCCCCAGGCAGCCGCGGATGCGCTTGACCACCGCGAAGGACGTCATGCCGACGGGCTTGTGAACGTTCAGGAACCCGTGGACCTTGTGCATTCGTGCACCGCCTTCTCTACCATCGCCAGCACCCGGGACTGCACCGACTGCAGGTCTCCGTGCAGCCGGGCTCCCGCCGCCCGCGGGTGCCCCCCGCCCCCCAGGCGGCCGGCCAGCAGGTTGACATCCACCCGGCCCTTGGAACGGAACCCGACCTTCACCAGTCCCGGTTCGATCTCGCGGAACAACAGCGCGACCTCCACCCCCTGGACCGCCCGCGCCTGGTCAATCAGCCCCTCGAAGTGGTAGGCATGGGCATCCAGGGCCACCAGGTCCTCGTAGCGCAGGGTCATCCAGGCCACGGCTCCCCCGGCGGCGAACTGCAGGCTGGCCAGCGCCGTCCGCAACAGCCCCACCTCCTGGAGGGAACGCGATTCGAAGAGGCTGATGCGCACCCGGTTGACGTCCACCCCTGCCTCCAGCAGCCGCGCTGCGGTACGCAGGGTATGGGGCCGCGTGTTGCTGTAGCGAAAACTCCCGGTGTCCATCAGCAGGCCGGTGTAGAGGGCAGTGGCCAGGCGTGGTTCAAGCGGCACGCCCAGCTCGTCGGCCAGGGTTACCAGCATCTCGCAGGTGGCTGCGGCGGTTGGTTCCACCCGGTTGATGGTGCCGAAGTACTCGTTGCTCACGTGGTGATCGATATTGATGATGGTGGGGCAGGCTTCCAGGCAGGCAGCCAGCCTGTCCCCCGCCCGCTCGCGGCCGGTGCAGTCCAGGTAGATGACCTGGGGCAGCCACTCCTGCACCGCGTGAGGCTGGAGCACCTGTTCACTCCCCGCCAGGAAGCGGTAGGCAGGTGGCATCTCGTCCTCCAGCACCAACAGCGCCTGCTTGCCCAGCGACGCCAGTATGTGTCCCATCCCCACCACCGACCCTACGCAGTCGCCGTCGGGGATGGCATGGCCAACCACCACGAACCCGGAGTGGCGGCGTATCGCCGCCGCCACCTCCGCCCACGCATCATTCGCCTTCATGGGAACCCTCGCCAGCGTCCCCGGCACGCAACTCGTTCAGGAGTGCTGCAATGCGCACCCCGTGCTCGATGGAACGGTCCAGGCGCAGGCTGATTTCCGGCGCGTGGCGGACGCCCAGCCGACCCGCCAGCTCGCTGCGCAGGAAGCCCCGTGCCCGTTCCAGCACGGCCATGGTTTCCTCGGCGCGGGCCCGCTCGCCCAGCACGCTGATGAACACGCGCGCGTGGCTGTAGTCCTTGGACACCTCCACCCTGGTCACCGATACCGTTGCCGGATCGATGCGCGGGTCCTTGAGTCCCTCGAAGATGAGGGCCGACATTTCACGCTTGATCTCCTCTGCCAACCGCTCCTGTCGCCGGCCTCCCATGGTTGTCACCTCCGCCTCGCCAGCTTTCTTTCCCGCGCGGGTCGCTTACAGCTCCCGGGCCACCTCTTCAATGACGAAGGCCTCGATGATGTCGCCTTCCTTGATGTCATTGAAGTCAGCGACCCCGACCCCGCACTCGTACCCTTCCAGCACTTCGCGCACGTCATCCTTGAAGCGCTTCAGGGAGGACAGGTGGCCTTCGAAGATGATGACCCCGTCGCGCAGCACGCGGACCTTGGAGTTGCGGGTGATCTTGCCCTCCAGCATGTAGCACCCCGCCACCGTGCCCGCCTTGGGCACCTTGAAGGTGGCCCGCACTTCCGCGCGCCCCTGGAAGACCTCCCGTTTCTCGGGAGCCAGCAGCCCGGACATCGCCTTCTTGACGTCGTCGATGGCCTCGTAGATGACGCGGTAGAGGCGGACGTCGATGTTCATCTCCTCCGCGTACTTGCGCGACTTCACGTCCGGGCGGACGTTGAAACCGATGATGATGGCATTGGAGGCCGCCGCCAGCATCACGTCGCTCTCGGTGATGGCCCCCACCCCGGAGTGGATGACGTTCACCTTCACCTCGTCGGTGGACAGGCGCAGCAGGGACTGGCTGAGGGCCTCGATGGAGCCCTGCACGTCTCCCTTGATGATGAGGTTCAGTTCCTTGACCTGCCCTTCCTTGACGCTCTTGAAGAAGTCGTCCAGCGTCACCTTGGCAGTCCGCATCTGTTCCTCGCGCTTCTTCTCGCCCATTCTGAGCGCGGCCACCGTCTTGGCCAGCTTCTCGTCTACCACCCGGAAGGTGTCCCCCGCCATGGGGACGTCCTCCATGCCGACCACTTCCACGGGGAAGGACGGCGGCGCTTCCTCCACCCGATTGCCCAGGTGGTCGTTCATCGCCCGCACCTTGCCCCACGTCAGGCCGCACAGCACGGTGTCTCCGACGCGCAGGGTGCCCTTCTGCACCAGCATGGTGGCCACCGGCCCGCGCCCCTTGTCCAGCCGGCCCTCGATGACGACGCCTTCTGCCGGACGGTTGGGGTTGGCCTTGAGCTCCTTCATGTCCGCCACCAGCAGCACCATCTCCAGTAGCTGGGGGATGCCCACGCGGGTCTTGGCTGACACCGGCGCCATCACCGTGTCACCGCCCCACTCCTCCGGCACCAGGCCGTACTCGGCCAGCTGCTGCTTGAC
>JARYMO010000209.1 GCA_029907055.1 Syntrophomonadaceae bacterium
GCCGGGAGGCCGCCCGCGCGCACTGGGAGCCTTCCAGCCAGGGGGCCGGGCCCAGGCCCTCGCCGGCCACCGCCCACCCCAGCAGGAAGCTGGAGCGCAGCAGGCGGTAGGTGAAGCTGGCCCGCCACCAGGAGGCGCCCATGCTACGGTTCCACCTCCACCGCCACGATGGCCGCCTTCAGCTCCACCAGGCGGGTCTTCAGCACGTAGTCCTCGATGCCGGCCCGCACCTTCTGGCCGCCCAGAGTGATCTCGGCCGGCCCCACCGCGGTGCTCTTGCCCTCCAGCACCAGGTCGATGTCCTGGCGGAAGGGGTTGGTGGTCAGCAGCATGGTGCCGTCGGCGCGCACGGTGGCGTTGTTGGCCGGGCGCACCCTGATGTCCTTGATGTACACCGGCACCAGCGCCCCCCCCGCCACCAGCTGGTCCCCCACGTGCAGCGAATCCGCCACCCCCGGGTAGGCGTTGTAGCACACCACCTTCAGCCGCACCGTGGAGGGCGCGGCAGTCACCGAGGTCGAGCCCTTCTCCCGGTACAGGTAGGCGGCGGCCAGCAGCACGATGACCAGCACCACCGCCAGGTCGATGACGTTGACCCTGCCGAACAGGCGTCCCTTCTCGTCCAGCATGCGACACACCCTCCCGCGCGATTTCCACAATCAACAGTATACCAAAAAAGCCCCCGGGGGAGGGGGCGGAAGACAGGGGCGGCAGCCGCCGCCGGGGCCGGGAAGGGCCGGCTGCCTCCCCCGGGGTGGACAAGCCGGGAGGCTTGGGCTAGAATGGGGGGCAGAATAGGGGTTTTGTGGGCTGCCGCCGGTGGGCGGCGTGGACAACGCCTGAAGGAAGGTCATACGGTGATAGAGCACTGGCTGACGTGCGCAGGGGGGGCCGCGGTGGCGTTCGCCGCGGCGTACATATGCGTTCCCCTGGCGAAGGCGCTGGCCTTCCGGGTGGGGGCCATCGACCAGCCCGATGCCCGCAAGGTGCATTCCCGTCCTATGCCCCGCCTGGGCGGGGCGGCCATCGTGGCGGCCTTCACGCTGGCGGTGCTGCTGCTGGTGGACCTGCGCCCTCCCTACACCGGCGTCCTGCTGGGCGGGCTGCTGGTGTTCGCGGTGGGGGCGCTGGACGACGTGCTGGGGCTGTCGCCCCGGGTCAAGCTGGCCGGCCAGCTGGCGGCGGCCGCGGCGGCGGTGGCCGGCGGGGTCAACGTGAGCTTCATCTCCAACCCCTTCGACGGCATCTTCTACCTGGGCAAGCTGGGCGTGCCGCTCACCGTGCTGTGGCTGGTGGGCATCACCAACGCCGTCAACCTCATTGACGGGCTGGACGGGCTGGCGGCCGGGGTGTCCGGCATCGCCGCCCTGACCATGGGCATCATCGCCCTGGACCAGGGGCAGGCGGCGGTGGCCTGCCTGGCCTTCATCCTGGCGGGGGCGGTGGCCGGCTTCCTGCCCTTCAACTTCCACCCCGCGCGCATCTTCATGGGCGACGCCGGCGCCCTCTTCCTGGGCTTCACCCTCGCCTGCCTGGCGGTGGTGGGGCTGGCCAAGAGCGCGGCGCTCATCTCCCTCTTCATCCCCATCGTCATCCTCGGCATCCCGGTGATGGACACCCTGTGTGCCATCGTGCGGCGGGTGAACAAGAAGGCGCCCATTTTCCGGCCCGACCGCGACCACCTGCACCACCGCCTGCTGGCGCTGGGCTACAGCCACCGCGGCAGCGTGCTGGTCATCTACGGGGTGAGCGTCTTCTTCGGGGCGGTGGCCATCGTGCTGACGCGGGTCTCCAGCCCGCAGGCCACGCTCATCCTTTCCCTCCTGCTGCTGCTCATCGTGCTGGGAGCGGGGCGGGTGGGGATGGTCAACCCGCGCCCGGGCGCGGCGCGGGCGCTGTCCGGGCGGGGCGGGGGGCCCCTGCGCACCTGAGGGGCGCCATGCCAGATGTTGGAAGGTGAGGTTTCGTGACCAGGGCGAAGTTCATGGCCATCGCCCGGACCGGGCTGTTGCTGGCGGCCTGTTTCGGGCTCTCGTTTCTGCTGGGCTCCTCGCTGCCCCAGCTGCTGCAGGGCACGCTGGTGGGGCAGGTCATCGACGCCCCGGCGGTGGAGCGGGCGGAGAAGGAAGTGGAGGGGCAGCTCAACATCCTGCTGCTGGGGATTGACGCCCGCAAGGGCGAGACCCAGACCCGCACCGACACCATCATGCTGGCCCGCATCGATGCCGACCAGCACAAGGTGGCGGTGGTGTCCATCCCCCGCGACACCCGCGTGGAAGTGCCGGGCAGCCCGGTGCCAAAGATCAATGCCGCCAACGCTGTCGGGGGCCCGGAGCTGGCCTGCCGCGTGGTGGGCGAGCTGATGGGCTGCACGGTGGACTACTACGTGCTCACCAACTTCGAGGGCTTCAAGGACATCATCGACACCCTGGGCGGGGTGACCATCGACGTCGAGCGGCGCATGTACAAGCCCAGCGAGGACATCAACCTGCGCAAGGGCGTGCAGCGCCTGGACGGCCGCAACGCCCTGGCCTACGTGCGCTTCCGCGACTACCCGCTGGGGGACATCGACCGCACCTCGCACCAGCAGAAGTTCCTCAAGGCCCTGGCCGAGGAGATGTTCCAGGGCAAGACCATCCTCAAGCTGCCCCGGCTGGTGCCCCAGATCGCGCGCTGCGTGCAGACCAACATGAGCCTGCCGCGCATGGTGGCGCTGGCCTACACCGCGCGCAACTTCAGCACCGAGGATTTGCACGTGCAGACCCTGCCCGGCTACTTCTACACCAGGAACGGCGTCAGCTACTGGGCGGCCGACCAGGAGAAGGCCCGTACCATCCTCGACGACCTGCTGGCCGGCAAGTCACTGGAAGTGGTGGAGGGCGAGATCCGCGAGGGCGGCTCCTCGTCGCACGCCGCCAGCGCACCGGCCCGGCGGCCCTCCGACACCGGCCCGGTGACCGAGGCGGGAGAGGAGGCGGGAACGGACGGGGGAGACGCCGGGAGCCCGCCGCCGCAGGACGCCGCCGGCGCCGCGGACAGCCCGCTCGTTGACCCGCCAGCCCCGGAAGCCCCGGCCGAGGAGATCCCTATTGACGCCGGGCAGGGGCTGTAGGGGTGGCAGTGAGGGCTCGCGCCTGACGGCATACCTGGCGGGGCAAAGGCGTTGACCGAGGGCGGCAGGACGAGCGTGGGCGCATGCGCGGCCCCGGACGCGGGCCGGGCGCCGCAGACGCTCGTGGGGCCAGCCCCGCCCGCATTCGATGTGTAAGGCAGGGGAATGCAGGTGCGTAGCCCCTGTCAGGCAGGGGGAAGGGAGGACTGACATGGTGAGCAAGGAGCACGTGCCCACCCGGGCCGTCCAGCCCGCCTCAGACGCAGGGACCAGTGGGG
>JARYMO010000210.1 GCA_029907055.1 Syntrophomonadaceae bacterium
GGGCCACCATGCTCTCCAGCAGGCGGTAGAACTCGCCGATCTCGCCGCGGGACTTCAGCGCCAGGCGGGGGAGGTTGATGGTGGTGAAGGCAATGTTGCCCCGGCGCTGGGTTACCTCCGGCCCGTGCCGGTTGCCGATGACGCGCGTGCGGCAGCCCATGTAGGCCACGTCGTTGTTGAAGCGGTCGTTAAAGGAGCAGTCCATGAAGCTGAACGTGGGGTTCATGCGCGTGGCAGCCACGCGCAGGGCCAGGCGCAGGAGATCGTGGTTGGGGTCCTGGGGGCGGAGGTTCACGCCCTCCCGCACGCGGAAGATGACGTTGGGGAAGATGGGGTTCTCTCCCCTCCCCAGCCCGGCTTCGTAGGCCAGCAGCAGGTTGCGGGTCACGCTGCGGCCCGCCTCGCTGGTGTCACAGCCCAGGTTGATGGAAGAGAACGGCACCTGCGAGCCGGCCCGGGAGTGCATGCTGTTGAGGTTGTACACCAGCGCCTCCATGGCCTGGTAGGTTTCCCCCTCGCTGGCCTCCCTGACGAAAGGCGCCATGTCGGAGTCGAAGAAGGGGAACGACTGCCCCCCGTACATGTCGTTCTGCGAGCTCTGCAGCACGATGGCCGCCAGCGCGGTAGCCGACCCGGGCCGCCGCGGAGGCCTGATGTAGCCGTGCCCGTTGTTGAAGCCCTGGGAGAGGATCTCGCCCAGCGGCAGCTGCAGGCAATTGATGGTCTTCTTGTAGAAGTCGAGGTCGTGGATGTGGATGTCGCCCTCGCGGTGAGCCTGGGCAAACGCCGGCGGTATCACCCGGTTGAGGTAGTACTGCTTGCTGGCGGCGCTGGCGATCTGCAGCATCTTGGCCGAGGGGGAGTTGCCCACGTTGGCGTTCTCCCGGCTGGTCTCCTTGAGGATCTCCTCCACCACGTCCATCAGTTCCGCCTTGCCTTCGCGGTACCGGGTGCGCTGGGCACGGTACAGTATGTAGGCCTTGGCAGTGCGGGCATGGCCGTCTTCAATGAGCACCTTCTCCACGATGTCCTGCACGTCCTCGACCGTGAAGGTGTCCTCCTGGAACTTCTCCCCCAGCACCTTCATGACTTGCAGCGTCAGCTCCAGCGCTTTCTGGCGGTCCTCTCCGCCCACCGCTTTCGCCGCCTTGAAGATGGCCTCGGTGATCTTGGAAGGGTCAAAGGGCACCTCCCGCCCGTCCCTCTTCTTGATGGTGGAAAACACCTAGCATCTCTCTCCTTCCGAGCGCATTTCCAGTCGGAGCTGGTTTATGGTCTTGATGAACCCGTCGAGATCGGCAAACTGCCGGTAGACGGATGCGAAGCGCACGTACGCCACTTCGTCGGTCACCCGCAGGCGGCTCATGACCTTTTCGCCCACGGCCTGGCTGGTCACCTCGCGGTCGTACTCGTCCCGCAGTTCCCTCTCGATCTGGCCGGCCATGTCTTCAATCTGGTCCATGGTGACCGGTCGCTTCTCGCAGGCCTTCATCAGCCCGGCGATGATCTTGGCGCGGTTGAACTGTTCCCGGTTCCCTCCCTTCTTGATGATCAGCAACGGCCGTTCCTCCACCCTCTCGTACGTGGTGAAGCGCCGGTGGCATTCCACGCATTCCCTCCTGCGCCTGATGGCGTCCCCGTCATCGCTGGAACGGGATTCCACCACCCTGCTGTCCAGGGCCTGGCAGTACGGGCATCTCATTCAGGACTTCCCCCTATATCTTGTGTGCGCTGCTGCGACATGCCCCATATGTATTCATTATTGCCGCCATCCCTTCCGAACTCAATCCCGCTGTCGGCACTTCTCGCTGTACCATGCCCACCGGGAGACCCCAGCCTCCCCCGCACGCCCCTGCAGGCACCCCGGCCCCGGTCGTCCTCGCGTCGGCTGCCGGGCACCAAAGCAAAGGGCGGGGGCACCCTGTGGCACCCCCGCCCTGCACGCCGGCTGCGGTGTTCGCTTTCTACCCCTTGCGCCTCAGGAAGGTGGGGACATCCAGGTCGGAAGCGGCCGGCCCCGGCAGCCTGGTCCCCAGCCCTACCGGCTCGCTGTCGAACCCGGTGGCGATGACCGTCACCCGCACCTCGCCGCCCACCCGTTCGTCCACCACCGCCCCGAAGATGATGTTGGCCTCCGGGTCGGCGGCCTGGGAAATGATCTCTGCCGCTTCATTGACCTCGAACAGCGTCAGGTTGGCATCCCCCGTGATGTTGAACAGCACCCCGCGGGCCCCGTCGATGCTGGTCTCCAGCAGCGGGCTGGAAATGGCCGCCCTGGCGGCCTCCACCGCCCGGTTCTCGCCGCTGGCCACCCCGATGCCCATCAGGGCGGAGCCGGTGTTGAGCATGACGGTCTTGACATCGGCGAAATCGCAGTTGATGAGCCCCGGGACCGCGATGAGGTCCGATATCCCCTGCACCCCCTGGCGCAGGATGTCGTCGGCGATACGGAAGGCCTCGTTGATCGAGGTGTGGCGGTCGATGACCTGCAGCAAGCGATCGTTGGGGATGGTGATGAGGCTGTCCACCCGCTCTTTCAGTTCACTGATGCCCTTGTCCGCCTGGCTGCCGCGCTTGCGGCCCTCGAACTGGAACGGCCGCGTCACCACCCCTACCGTGAGCGCCCCCGATTCCTTGGCAATCTGGGCGATGACAGGCGCGCCGCCGGTGCCGGTACCACCCCCCATGCCGGCGGTCACGAAGACCATGTC
This sequence comes from Syntrophomonadaceae bacterium, assembly GCA_029907055.1. Classification (GTDB taxonomy): domain Bacteria; phylum Bacillota; class Syntrophomonadia; order Syntrophomonadales; family Syntrophothermaceae; genus JARYMO01. Next base: position 2,712 of record JARYMO010000210.1, read on the forward strand.
GGCTCCCTGGAGTGCCTTCTTGATCTCGTCGGCGCTCTCCTCGGCCGCCTTGCGCCCGATCTCCGGGTTGGCACCAGCCCCCAGGCCCTTGGTCAGCTTCTCCCCGATCTGGATCTTCTTCTCCGCCCTGGACAGGTAGAGGGCCTGGGCATCGGTGTTGACCGCGATGAATTCCACGCCCTTGAGGCCCGCCTCGATCATGCGGTTGATGGCGTTGTTGCCTCCACCCCCGATTCCGACGACCTTGATATCTGCGAACTGCTGCATTTCCATGTCGAACTCCAGTACCACCCGCGCAACCCCCTATCTCAGTCTGTCTCGGACCCAGAGGCTCAACTGCCCCAGCCAGGTATTGCCGGGGGAGGTTGCTCCGGCCCCCGTCGCCATGGGCTGGGCATTCCGCGCCAGCGCCCCCACTACCGCCGCGAAGCGCGACGCGGCAAACCCTCCCGGGCGAATCGTGCCCATTTCCGGCACCCCTACCCGGGCCGGAATGTGTAAGTATTCTGCAGTCACTGCGGCAATTCCTCTAAGATTCGAGGTACCCCCGGTAAGAATCATGCCCGCCCCCGGTTCCCGGGTAACGCCTGCCCTGCTCAGTTCAGCGACAGTGAGATCGAGGATCTCCTCCACGCGCGCCTGGATGATCTCCGCCATCTCGCCCTCACTCACCCT
>JARYMO010000212.1 GCA_029907055.1 Syntrophomonadaceae bacterium
CATCAAGATCGTCGGCGAGCGCCTGACCTCGGAAGACTACGGCATCGCCGTCCCCAAGGGACGCACCGAGCTGCTGCAGAAAATCAACCAGGCCCTGCGTACCCTCAAGCAGAACGGCACCTACACCGAGCTGTACGTGAAGTGGTTCGGTGAGCAACCGCCCCAGGAACTGCTCCAGTAGCTAACACTCACGGCCGGCCGCCGGCAGACGAGGTCTCCTGTCTGCCGGCGGGGGCGGTGAAGAGGGAGTGAAACCCCGGTGCAACTGATATGGGACTCGTTGCCCATCATACTGCTCGGCGCCCGCAGCACCGTGAGCATCACCCTCATCGCGGTGACCCTGGGGTGTGTCATCGGCCTGTTCGCCGGCATTGCCCGGCTGGCCAGGAACCGGGCCGTGCGCCTGCTGGCCACGGCGTACGTGGACTTCTTTCGCGGCACCCCCCTGCTGGTCCAGATCTTCATGGTGTACTTCGGCCTGCCCCAGGTGGCAGATTCCTTCCAGCACTACCTGATGGCGACGTTTTCCATCCCCCAGATCTGGCAGAGCACGCACATCAACCCCTTTCCGGCGGCCATCATCTCCACCAGCTTGAACTCTGGGGCCTACATCGCGGAGATCTTCCGGGCCGGCGTGCAGTCCATCGAGCGGGGACAGATGGAAGCCGCCCGTTCCCTGGGCATGACCCACGCCCAGGCCATGCGCTTCGTCATCCTGCCCCAGGCCTTCAAGCGTGTCATCCCGCCCCTGGGCAACGAGTTCGTGGCCATGCTCAAGGACACCTCGCTGCTGTCGGTCATCGGGTTCGAGGAAATGGCCCGGCGGGGGCAGATGCTCATTGCCCTCACCTATAAGCCATTCCAGATCTGGACCACCGTGGCACTCATCTACCTGCTGATGACATTCGTCATCTCCAGGTTCGTCGACTACCTGGAAAGAAGGTTGAAGACCGGTGATGATCACCGTTAGGGACCTGCACAAGCAGTTTGGCAAGTTGGAAGTGCTGAAGGGGATCTCCTGTACGGTGGCGGAGAGCGAGGTGGTAGTGGTCATCGGGCCCAGCGGCAGTGGCAAGAGCACCTTCCTGCGCTGCCTGAACATGCTGGAAACCCCCACCTCGGGGGAGGTGGTGGTCGATGGCGTGTCCCTCACCGCGCCCGGCACCGACCTCAACCGGGTGCGGCAGGAGATGGGCATGGTATTCCAGCGCTTCAACCTGTTCCCGCACAAGACGGCGCTGGAAAACGTTACCCTGGCCCTGCTGAAGGTGCGCAGGATGAAGCGCGAGGAAGCAGACGCCATTGGCCATGCCCTGCTGGCCAAGGTGGGCCTGGCCGACAAGGCCCACGTGTACCCGGACCACCTCTCCGGCGGACAGCAGCAGCGGGTGGCCATCGCCCGCGCCCTGGCCATGAAGCCCAAGGTGATGCTCTTTGACGAGCCTACATCCTCCCTGGACCCGGAAATGGTGGGCGAAGTGCTGGCGGTCATGAAAGATCTGGCCCGGGAAGGGATGACCATGGTGGTGGTCACCCACGAGATGGGGTTCGCTCGCGAGGTGGGGGACCGCGTGCTGTTCATGGACGAGGGCCGCATCATCGAGGAGGGCACCCCGGAGCAGCTCTTCGAACACCCCCGGCACGAGCGTACCCAGTCCTTCCTGGGCAAGATCCTCTACTCACGCCGGCTGCAGTGAGCGGGGGAGACGGTGCGTCCCCGGGCGGGGAAAGGTGAGGGGGTAAACGAATGACTTCTCGCCGGGATCTTCACCTGCGCGGCACGCTGCTGGTAGTGGCATCGGCGCTGGGCTTCGGCACCATCGCCCTCTTCGCCAAGTTCGCCTTCATGCAGCAGGCCGACCTGGCTACCATGCTGGCCCTGCGTTTCAGCGGCGCCGGCCTGGTGGTGTGGAGCGTGGCCCTGGCCCGCCGTCAGCCGCTGCGGGTCCCGCTCTCCGAGTTGCCGGGCTTCGCGCTCCTGGCCCTGCTCCAGTACGGCATCGCCACCGTCTGCTTCTTCTCTGCCATCAGGCTGCTGGACATCTCCCTCGCCACCATGCTGCTCTACACCTACCCGCTGATGGTGGCCGCCGGCGAGCGGACGCTGACCGGCAAACCGCTGGGAGGGGCCAAGGTTGCCGCTCTCGCCCTGGCCTCGGCGGGCCTGGCGCTCATCCTGCACAGCGGCCTGCAGCACGCCGCCAGCGAGGCCGGTATGGCGCTGGCCCTCGGCTCGGCCGTCGCCTACAGCGCGTACATCCTGTACGGCAACCGCGTTTCACAGCGGCGGCCTCCGCTGGTTTCTTCGGCCTGGGTACTGCTCTTTGCCGGCACCGGCTACTGGCTCTGGCTGGGCCTGCGCGGGGCAGTTGTCTGGCCTGCCGGGGCCGCTGCCTGGGGGGCCGTCACGGGCATGGCGGTCATCGCCACCGCCCTCCCCCTGGTCAGCCTTTTCGCCGGCATGCAGCTCATCGAGGCCAGCCGCGTGGCCATCATCAGCTGCGTGGAGCCGGTCTTCACGGTGAGCGCAGCCGCGCTGCTGTTTCACGAGTCGCTGGGGGCCAGCCGCCTGGCAGGGGCCTTCCTGGTGCTGGCGGCCATCCTGGTGCTGCAGACGGCCCACGCGGAAAGCGAGTGAACTGCCTGCGGTCGCCTTCCTCAGGAGCCTCCTGCCTGCTCACTGACCAAGACGAAAACTTCCTCCACGCGGTCGAAGTCAACCGCGGGCCTGATCACCGCCTGCTTGAGCAGCCCCCGGGCGCCGCTGCTCACGCTCACCACCTTCCCCACCGGGATGCCCCCGGGGAAGATCTCGCTCACCCCCGAGGTGACCACCACCTGCCCGCGGCGGACATCGGCGTCGTACGAAATGTTGACCATGCGCAGCCGGTTGCGGTCTCCATAGCCCTCCAGCAGCCCCTGGATGCGATTGGCCTGCACCAGCACACCCACCGCCGACTCCCGGTCCGTGATCAGCAACACCTCCGCCGTGCGGGCCGTGGTGCCAGTCACCCTCCCCACCAACCCCTGCGGGGTCACCACTACCATGTCCGGGCGCACGCCGTCCCGCTCCCCCCGGTCGATGGTCAGACCGTGGTACCAGCTGGCCGGGCTGCGGGCGATGATGGTAGCCGCCTTGAGGGTCCAGTCCGGCCTGGCCCGGGCGAAGCCCAGCATGTCCCGCAGGCGCTGGTTCTCGAACCGCAGCTCCGTCAGCAGCTGGGTTTCCTGGGTCAGCTCGGCCACGCGTCGACGCAGCCGCTGGTTCTCGGCTGCCAGCTCCCGCTTGTCGGCGACCAGGCGCACTCCACTTTCCAGCACTTCCCCGGCCCAGCGTATGCCGTTCTGCAGTGGCGCACACACCGCGCGCGCC
>JARYMO010000211.1 GCA_029907055.1 Syntrophomonadaceae bacterium
AGCGGGGGTGCACTTCGGTCACCAGACCCGGCGCTGGAACCCCAAGATGGGGACCTACATCTACATGGAGCGCAACGGCATCTACATCATCGACCTGCAGCAGACGGTCAAGATGTTCGATGTGGCGTACGACTTCGTGAAGCGCACGGCGATGGCGGGCAAGAGCATCCTGTTCGTCGGGACCAAGAAGCAGGCCATGCAGACCATCCAGGACGAGGCCACCCGCTGCGGGATGTTCTACGTCAACCAGCGCTGGCTGGGCGGGATGCTGACCAACTACAAGACCATCCGGCGGCGCATCAACCGGCTCAAGGAGCTGGAGAAGATGGAGGCCGAGGGTGCGTTCGAGGTGCTGCCCAAGAAGGAAGTGTCCAAGCTGCGCACCGAGATGGAACGGCTGAACCGGTTCCTGAAGGGCATCAAGGACATGAACGAGCTGCCGGGCGCGGTCTACGTGGTGGACCCGCGCAAGGAGCGCATCGCGGTGGCGGAGGCCCGCAAGCTGGGCATTCCGGTCATCGGCATCGTGGATACCAATTGCGACCCGGACGAGATCGACTACATCATCCCCGGCAACGACGACGCCATCCGCGCGGTGAAGCTCATCACCAGCCGGATCGCCGACGCGGTGCTGGAGGGGCGCCAGGGCGTGCAGACCGCCGAGTAGGCGGGGGGCCGCCGGCCCTCGGAGAGACCCGGGACGCCATGGGGTGATGCAAGGGTGACGCCTTTCTTCACCCCTTTTTTTGGACATAGGCCAGTGACAGGAGGGAGAGGACCATGACGATAACGTCGGCGATGGTGAAGGAGCTGCGCGAGCGCACCGGGGTGGGCATGATGGACTGCAAGAACGCCCTGGTGGAGACCGGCGGCGACATGGAGAAGGCCATCGAGGTGCTGCGCACCAGGGGGCTGGCCAAGGCGGCCAAGAAGGCCGGGCGCATTGCCAGCGAGGGCCTGGTGGAGGCCTACATCCACATGGGCGCGCGCCTGGGGGTGCTGGTGGAAGTGAACTGCGAGACCGATTTCGTGGCCCGCACCGAGGAGTTCAAGCAACTGTGCCGGGACATCGCCATGCAGATCGCGGCCGCCAAGCCGGAGTACGTGCGCCGCGAGGAGATCCTCGCCTCGGTCATCGCTGCCGAGGAGCGCATCCTGCGCGAGCAGGCGCTGCAGGAGGGCAAGCCGGAGAAGATCGTGGACAAGATGGTGGCCGGCCGCATCGAGAAGTTCTACCAGGAGGCCTGCCTGCTGGAGCAGAACTTCATCCGCGACCCCGAGAAGAAGGTCATCGACGTCATCCACGAGGCCATCGCCAAGCTGGGCGAGAACATCAACGTGCGGCGATTCGCCCGCTTCGAGGTGGGCGAGGGCATCGACAAGACGGCCTGCGAGGAGTAGGCGAGGGCGGGGGAGGTGCGGGCGGTGGACGTACCCAGGTACAAGCGCGTGGTGTTGAAGCTGAGCGGGGAGGCGCTGGCCGGTGACCAGCCCTACGGCATCGACCACGCCACCCTGACCTGCATCGCCCGCCAGATCAAGCAGGTGGTGTCGGCCGGGGTGGAAGTGGCCATCGTGGTGGGGGGCGGCAACATCTGGCGCGGGGTGTCCGGCAGCGCCAAGGGCATGGACCGCGCCACCGCCGACTACATGGGCATGCTGGCCACGGTCATCAACGCGCTGGCCCTGCAGGACGCGCTGGAGGCGGAAGACATCCCGGTGCGGGTGCAGTCGGCCATCGAGATGCGCTCGGTGGCGGAGCCCTACATCCGCCGGCGTGCCCTGCGCCACATCGAGAAGGGGCGGGTGGTCATCTTCGCCGCCGGCACCGGCAACCCCTACTTCTCCACCGACACCGCGGCGGCGCTGCGGGCGGCGGAGATCGAGGCCGACGCCATCCTGATGGCCAAGAAGGTGGACGGGGTGTACGACTCTGACCCGCGCCTGAACCCGGAGGCGCTCAAGTACGACCGCCTGACCTACATCGACGTCCTCAAGCAGGGCCTGGAGGTGATGGACCTCACTGCTGCCTCCTTGTGCCGCAACAACCGCATCCCCATCATCGTCTTCGACCTCACCCAGGAGGGCAACATCTACAAGGCGGTGATGGGGCAGGACATCGGGACCGTCATCGGGGGGGAGAGCTGATGGACAAGCTGGTCATCGAGGACATCGAGAGCCGCATGAAGAAGACGATCGAGCACCTGGTCAAGGACCTGGCCGGCCTGCGGGCGGGGCGGGCGCACCCGGCGCTGCTGGACCGGGTGCTGGTGGACTACTACGGCACCCCCACCCCGGTCAACCAGCTGGGCAACATCGGGGTGCCGGAGCCGCGGCTGCTGGTCATCCAGCCCTGGGACAAGACCGCCATCCCGGAGATCGAGAAGGCCATCCGCCGCTCCGACCTGGGGGTGAACCCCAGCAACGACGGCAACGTCATCCGCATCCAGATCCCCGCCCTCACCGAGGAGCGGCGGCGCGAGCTGGTCAAGGTGGTCAGGAAGCGGGCGGAGGAGGCCCGGGTGGCGGCCCGCAACCTGCGCCGGGAGGCCAACGACGCCATCAAGGCGCTGGAGAAGGAGAAGGCCATCTCCGAGGACCAGGGCAAGAAAAGGCTTGATGAGGTGCAGAAACTCACCGATAATACCATTAAGGAAATCGACCGCATCCTTCAGGCGAAGGAGAAGGAAATCATGGAAGTCTAGCGACAGGGCCCCCGGTGCCGGGGGTTTTGTTCATTGTGCAGGCGGCCGGCGGCGGGCCGTGTGGTGCCGCGCCTTCCCGGGGTCCGGGACCGCGCGGGGCGGGCCACCGACGGCGGTGGCGCGGGGGTTGCCGGCAGATGGCAAGAGGCCGGGGCGGAAGGCGCCGGCGGGGCGCGGTGGCGCGCGGAGGATGGCGCCGCGGTGAGCAGGTGACAGGGGGGCAGGACGTGAGCTTCGAGAAGAACGCGGTGGATGCGGGCCGCATCCCGGAGCACATCGCCATCATCATGGACGGCAACGGCCGCTGGGCCAGGCGCCGCCTGCGGCCCCGCTCCTTCGGGCACCGGGCCGGCATGGAGGCCCTGCGCCGCGCGGTGCAGACCTGCGGCGAGCTGGGGGTGCGGGTGCTGACCGTCTACGCCTTTTCCACCGAGAACTGGAAGCGGCCGCAGGAGGAGATCTCCTTTCTCATGGGCCTGCTGCAGGAGTACCTGGGCCGGGAGCTGCAGGAGCTGCACCGGCAGGGGGTGGTGGTGCGGGTGCTGGGCGACATCTCGCCCCTGGACCCGCGCATCCAGGCCGAGCTGCGGCAGGCGCAGGCGCTGACCGCCGGCAACCGCGGGCTGGTGCTGAACATCGCCCTCAACTACGGCGGGCGCCGCGAGCTG
>JARYMO010000213.1 GCA_029907055.1 Syntrophomonadaceae bacterium
GGAAACCCGCAGCACGGAGTTCGACAGGGCCATGGACGCCCTGGTGGAGGACGGCAAGCGCCGCATGGCCCTGCTGGGACAGCTGCAGAAGCTGCGCAACCAGGCATACGGTATCGAGCCGCCGGCGGAAGGCGTGGGCGATGTCATGGCCAACATCGACAAGCTGGTCAACGACCTCTCCAACATGGACCTCCCGGTGGCCGACCTGGCGGGCAGGGGCAGCAAGATCGCCCGGGTCATCATCGACCGCACCACGGGACGGACCCTGGGCGAGGAGCAGGCCGCCGGCCTGGCCGGAAGCTGGTCCTGGGCCAGCATCCTGGCCAACACCGCCAACGAGAGCGCCCAGGACGTCATTACCGGCAGGACCTGGGCCGGCATGGCCGGCCGGGCCGGGCTGGCCATGCTCACCGGTGGCGGCAGTGAGTACGTCCTGTCGCCAGCGGAGGCGCTGATGGATATCAAGGACAGCCTGGACCAGGGGGAGTCCGCCGGCAGGGCGACGCTGAAGGCGATGGGCAAGTACGTGCTGGGCGAACTGGGGGGAGAGTACCTGGGCGAGGCATGGAAGCGCAGCGGCTGGTCGGTCAACCCCGAGCTGCTGGAGAAGGCCGCAGCCGTGGGCAACACGCCGGTGAGCGAGCTGCTGGGCTGGGGCGGCAAGTCGGGCGCCAAGGGCAGCCTGCAGGACGTGGTGTCTGCCAAGAGCAAGCTGCTGCTGGAAGGGCTAGACAGCAGTGCGCGTCCCTACAAGGCCAGCCTGGCACCGGATTCGGCCGGTGGCCTGGCGGACGACGTCGCCGATTACTCCACCTACCGGGCGGGAGTGAGGGACCAGGCCAGCGTGGTGGAGGGCAAGATCCAGGCGGGCGAGGAGCTGTCGCCGGACGACATCCGCAAGGTGCTGCGGGATCCCTCGGTGTCGCGCGAGCTGAAGAACGCGCCCCCGGACGTGCAGAATGCCTACCAGGACGCGCTGGAACAGAGCCTCTACAACCCGGCCAAGAACAATACCGCCAGCCGGCTGGAGCAAGACCTGCTGGAGAGCGTGCAGAAGGAGTTCGGCCCCGACGCGCGCGTGTCGGTGGAGATCGAGAGCATCAGGACGCCGGGGGCACGCGGCTCCAGGATCAACGCCGACCACGACCTGACCGGGAAGATCACCATCACCGACGCGGCGGGCAACACCGTCACCCGGGAGATTCCCGCCGACAAGGTGTCCCGCATCTACCACGAGGAGTTCGCCGACGCGGCGGGCATGCTGAAGAACGGGGAGTTCGACGTGGCCAAGGCCAAGGCGGAGATGCCGGAGGGCATCACCATCACCGGCCCGGACGGGCGGCCGCAGACCATCGGCTGGGAACAGGCCACGCGCGAGCAGCAGCTGGAAGCCTTTGCCCGCAAGCACGGCCAGGAGGTCACCGACGTGCGCTCGGCGGAGGCTGCCGTGGACTTCAACGCGGCACGCAACGAGACCGGCGTCAGCAACGTGGCCCAGCTCAAGGAAGGCGTGGCGACGGCCCGCCTGGTGGACCCCGAGGGGCTGGCCAAGATGGAACAGTACAAGATCAACAACTACTTCAACAAGGGGGGACTGGCCAACCAGACCGAGGCCTACGAACAACTGGCCAAGATGGGCAAGCTGACCAACGACCTGACCGGAGCGTACCAGAAACTGGGCTACCCGGTGTCCGACCTGCCAGCCGACATGCAGCAGGCGCTGGAGATCGCCGCCAACCGCAACCTGTCCCCGGGCACCCGCACGCTCGAGCTGCAGAAGCTGGGCTTTGACGGCCCGGGAGACCTGGCCAACAAGCTCTCGGCGCGCATCGAGGGGATGCAGAAGCTGGGTGCGCCCCGCGCAACCCAGCCCGGCGGCACCGAGTCCGGCGGGAGCGCCTTGGACAAGGCATGGTCGAGTATCGTGAGCTCGTTCTTCACGGCGGACGACAGATAGAAAGGGTGAGGGAGTCGATGGTCACCAGTCACAGCCAGAACCCGGGGGCGATCCCGTTCTTTCGCATCGGCGGGGACGACCTGCACGCCATTGCGCGGGAACAGCAGGGAACAGAGTTCAACCTGTTGTCGCCGTTCCGCGGGCAACCGGTGGGAGGGGCCGCGCTCTCGCGCGAGGCAGTGGCCCTGGCCCAGGACGAGGAGTTCCAGAGCATGCTGCAGGTGCTGGTGGCGCCCGACCTCAGGGTGACCATGCGCCACGGGGGTCCCGCGGTCCCTTATACGGCCTCCTCCCTGTACGGGAGGAAGGTGCAGGGCCGGGATCTGCTGGTCGCACTGAGCGGGGGCGGCGGCATGCTGTCGGCATCACTGTTCTCCAGCGTGGAACAGTACGCGGGGTACTTCGCTGCGCGCTTCGCCTTCCCCACCGCGGTCAGGCCGCTGAATGCCATACCCTCTCCCCAACCGCTGGAGGTCATCCTGTTCATCCTGGTGCTGGCCGACTGCTACCGGCGGGCCTACCTGGGGAGGATGCTGGAGTACTCGCTGGAGCCCGTCGATGGCATCTACGAGGACGAGCTGGTAACGGTGCTGGAGCGGGAACTGGAGGCCAGGGACCCGAGATGGCTGCTGCCCGCGGTACTGATGCTGGTACCCGGGCTGGAGGGAGCCAGGCTCGAGTTCAGCGGGCGGCAGGTGGAGCTGGCGCAGGCGATGGATTTCATCAGCCGCATGGCCCACCCGGTGGACGGGCGGCCCGTCTACCTGCTCGGCACCCGCGGCAGGTACCTGGGGCTGGAGTTCAGCCTGTTCTGGAAGCAGGCCCTCGGCCTGCAGCTGCACACCCTGGACGGCGGCGGCAAGGCGGTCGTGGAGGGAACGAGGGGCTTCCTGGCGCCAACCGAGGAAGCCAACCACTTCATGGAATTCGTTTCCGCGGGGAGCGGGGTGGAGGTGGTCCACCGGGCGCTGACCGCGGAGGGGGTGGCGGACACCATGCGCGGGCTGCTGGCGGAGGTGCTGGCGGCCAGGGAACGGCGCCCGGGGGCGGCGTAGGCGCGGCCCCGGCAACGAGGATGACAGGGAGCGGGAGCGTACGGCGCTCCCGCTCCTCGCCTTTCCAGGGTCGCGGTGGGGTGCAGGCGGCCGGGGAGGAGGCCAGCGGAAACCAGCGGAAAGGTAAGCGCACGCCCCGGTCCGCAAGGGCGCCGCGGGCCAGGGTGCCCCGTCGCGGGCAAGAGGTAAGTCAAGAAAAGAGGGCGTCCGCTCGTTTGCTGGCGGATGAAAGCGGATGAAACAAAAAGAGCGTCCCCTTGCACCATTCCCGTTTTTGTGGACACCTCAGAGAGAAACATATAATCAGTGAAGAGGAGGTATC
>JARYMO010000214.1 GCA_029907055.1 Syntrophomonadaceae bacterium
CTCATCTCGGTGTTCAGGTACAGCACGCGCTGCCCGCGGTCCACCGCCACCGCCCGCGCGGTGTGCAGGGCCAGGGCCGTCTTGCCGTGGCCGGTCTGGGCCCCTACGATGACCAGGTCGCCGGCCTTGTACCCCAGGGTGATGTGGTCCAGGCTGGCGAAGCCGGTGGTCAGTCCGTCCAGGGGTACCACTCCCTTGCGCTCCTCGGCGATCTCCTTGTAGCGCAGGAAGCGCTTCTGCACCTCCTCGTAGCCGAGCTGGGCCAGGTCCAGCGGGGAGTCGACGTGGTCGTCCACCTCCAGGGCGGTGAGGTTGGTCAGCTCCTCCTCGGCATCCAGCAGCAGCTGTTCGACGTCCTGCGGCTCCTGTTCGACCAGGAGCTGGTAGCTGCGGCGCAGGAAGCTCTCGAACTTGCGCAGCCGGGCCTTGTCCTTGACCCGCTTCATCCAGTACTGCACGTTGTGCTCGTCGATGTGGTGGTCGACGATGTAGCGCAGCTCCTCGATCTCGCGGGCGTCCTGGAACAGGTTGAGGCGGTGTGCCTCCTTGAGCAGCTCGACGTAGGTGGGCCGGACGTCCTGCTCGTGCAGGCCGCACACCAGCTCGAAGATGGTGCGGTGCCGGGGACTGTAGAAGTCGGCCGCCTGCAGCCCGTCGTAGGCCTCGATGCATGCCTCCTCTGAGTGCAACATAGCGGAGAGAACTCTCCGCTCGCTTTCCAGGTCGTGCAGTTTTTCCTCCGGGACCGACCGTTGCAGGACCATGGTACCTCCTCGCTCAGGGCTTCGACTTCAGGGTCTCGATGACGTGGGGGGCGACGAAGATCTCTACCTCTTCGCGCGGGGGCTGGCGCGTCGCGGACCGTTGGTCCGGGGAGCGGCGGGTCCGCTGCTTGTATTCCCGCGACACCCGTTCCGCTTCCTCTACGGTGGTGATGCCCTGGCTGCGCCAGTTTGCCAGCACCTGTTCCACGTACTCCAGGCCGCCCTCCTTGGTCTGCCGGCACATGATCTCGCCCGCCTTGAGGATCATCTCCGCCGAGAAGCCCCACTCCACGCGCCACTTCTCATAGATGTCGCGGCGGGCCTGGGCCTGCATGCTGATGCCGGTGTAGTTGCCGAACTGCATGGCCTCCAGGCTGTACTCGTAACGGCGGGCCCGCGGACCCTGCTGGTCGACCACGTGCCGGAAGTAGTATTCCATGGCCTCCAGGGTGCGGGCCTGGTACTGGTGCAAGCCCCGGGCCACCTCGGCGATGCCCCTGGCGTCAAAGATGTTGCGCTCGAAGCACAGCTCCAGCATGGCCACCAGGAATTCCGGCTGACACCGGTAGTCCTCCAGCCAGCGGGTAATCTCGCGCTGGAACTCGGGGCTGACCAGGTTGCCGGTCTTCTGGGCAATGAAGTCGGCCACCAGCTTGAACCCGTTGGCCTTGCCGTTGGTGCGCGCCAGCGGGAAAGTGCGTACCTGTCGGGCTTGCTCCAGCGCCTTTTCCAGTTCGCTGATGCGGGCCCTGCTCTCTTCCAGTTCCTTTCGCAATTCCTCCAGCTGCTCGGGGCTCGGGGCGGCCTGCACGTGCGGGCGCCCCTGGCACAGGAGGCCTTCCAGCCGCCGCAACAGGGGTTCGACCGACACTGCTTGGGCCTGGGCGTCGGGCGTGCCGGCCCGCTCCACCGCAACCAGTCCTTGCGCTTCCCAGCGCGCCAGGCGGTTGGTCAGGCGGCGGCGGCTCAGGGCGGGGTAGCATTCCAGGATGTCCCGCACCTCTACCCCCTTGCGAGTCAGCGCCTGCGACCGGGCGTAGGCACAGAAGACAGCCCCCAGCAGTCCAAGGTCTTCGGCATCCAGTTGGAGCTCGGCGGCGAACTGGTAGAGGGCGGCCGGCATCTGCACCAGACCCAGGCGCAGCACCTCCAGCAGGGCGTCTCTCAGGGCCATTGTGTCATCCCCTATGTACAAGCGTGGCCGGGGCGACCTGCCCGGGCAAAAGCAATTATAGCACAGCGCCGTCGTCACCAACAACGGGAGGAAAGGCCCATGGAGCGCCGCCGCGGGGAGGCCGGGGGCCGCCGCCGGCTGCCCTCGCGGGCCAGGGGAAGGTCGGCCGACTCCTGCCTGCAGGCAGGCGGTGGCGGGGGAGGAAGGAGCGAACCGGCCCGGCCGTGGCTACAGGAACAGCACCCGAGGGGAAAGTCGGGAGGAGACGACGAGCCTCGCTCCTCGTGCCCCGTCCATGGCCCACTCCGGTGAAAAGCCTGAAACAAAAAGAACGTCCCCTTGTTTCACCTGGTGAACCGCGTGGAACGAAAAGAGCGTCCCCTTGTTTCAGGGGGTGGAACGAAAAGAGCGCCCCCTTGTTCCAGGGGAGGCGGGACGGGTGGCGGTCAGCGCGGCTCCTGCCCGGTCTCCCCGCGGGTCTTCTGTTCCAGGGCGGCTCCTGCTTCCTGCAGGTACTCGATGAGGCGGGCGTAGTCCTGCTGCCGCCAGCTGCGCTGGAACTCCTCGTTGAGCTTGAGGCGCAGTTGCAGGTACATGTGCTCGGCCTTCAGGGCCTGCTGGACGTCGCCCTCGAACACCGGCATCTCCTGGATGGGGGGCTTGCGCAGGCGCAGGTCCACCTCTTCCATCCAGAAGGGGACGTGCACCGGGATGTGCAGCTCGCTGCGGATGGCATCCGCCAGTGCGTTGAGGGCCGGTTCCTCGCCGTGCACCAGGTAGATGGTGCGCGGGGGGAGCTCGAACTGCTTGAGCCAGGCCATCAGGCCGTTGCGGTCGGCGTGGGCGGAGTAGCCCTCGATGTCGCGGATGTCAGCCTTGACCACGATTTCCTCGCCGTGGATGCGCACCAGCTTCTCGCCCTCCAGCAGGCGCCGCCCCAGGGTGCCCTCGGCCTGGTAGCCGACGAAGAGGATGGTGGCTTCGGGGCGCCACAGGTTGTGCTTGAGGTGGTGCTTGATGCGGCCTGCGTCACACATGCCGCTGGCGGAGATGATGATGGTGCGGCCGTTGATCTCGTTCAGGCGGCGCGATTCTTCTGCGGTGCGGGCGAAGCGCAGGTTGGGCAGGTCGAAGGGACTGTGCCCGGCTTCCACCAGCTGGCGGGTCTGGTCGTCCCAGTAGGGCAGGTTCTTGCGGAACACCTCGGTGGCGGCGATGGCCAGGGGGCTGTCAATGTAGACCGGCACGTCCTCCGGGAGTTGCCCCTGGCGGCGGAGCTGGCAGAGGTCGAACAGCAGGTCCTGGGTGCGCTCCACCGCGAAGGAGGGGATGATGAGGTTGCCGCCCTTGGCCAGGGTGAACTTGATGGTGTCGCGCATCAACTGGGCCCGCT
>JARYMO010000215.1 GCA_029907055.1 Syntrophomonadaceae bacterium
AGCCTGCGCTGCCTCCAGCGCCGCCCGCGCAGATCGCTGGCGCGAGGTGGCGGAGTCCAGGGCTTCGCGGGAAACGGCGCCGCTGTCAAACAGGGCCTGGGCCTGTTGCAGGGCCCGCGTGCTGTCGGCCAGGGTTGTTTCTGCCACGCCCACCTGGGCGCGGGCGGCGGCGGCAGTCTGCCGGTTGCGCTCGACCGTGGCCCGTGCCGCCCGCACCTCGTCAGGCAGCTTGGCCAGGTTGGCTTCGGCCAGCGCCAGGGCCGCCTGCGCCTGGGCCAGGGCCACCTCGGCCTGCGAGCTGTCCAGGCGGGCCAGCAGCTGTCCCGCCCGTACCTGGTCGCCCTCCGCCACCAGCAGCTCTTCCAGTCTCCCCCCGGTCTTGGGGCTGATATCGGTGATATCGCCGGTTACCTTGGCGTTGTCAGTGCTGACGGTGGTCTGCAGCTGGTGCCACCACCAGGCCCCGGCAGCCAGCATCAGCAGCACCGAGACCAGCAGGATGCCCACCGCCAGGCGGCGTCGTGAGCCGTTACGCGGGGCCTCGGCTTCGGATTGGTGGGTCGACGTGGAGTCCGTCACTGTCATCCCCTCTTTTCGCGCACAATGATGCCGCCTTCCACCACCCGCTGCAACAGGGCCAGGTTGTCGGCCGGCGGCTCGGTCTCGTTGCTCTCCAGTTCGCCGATGACGAACCCCTTCACGATGTTGGTGAGCACCCGCGTCATGCGGGCGGGGTTGCGGTCCACCAGGCATTCCTGCACCGCCGGCTGCGCCAGCACGGCGGTCGCCACCGACGCGTAATGGCGGTGGGAATCGCGCAGGCGGTTGAACACGCCCGGCTCGAGTGTACCGTCCAGCTGCCGGCGCAGCAGGTCGAGGAACACCCGGGCGTGTCGGCGGTACAACCGGTAGTGCAGGGCCACCAGTTCCTTGACGGTGGTGCTGCCGTCTCCCTGCCCCAGGCAGCGTTCCTGCACCTGCCGGGCAGTCTCTTCCAGCTGGCGGCACAGCAAGTGGGCCAGCAGATCATCCTTGCTGGAAAAGTACTGGTACAGTGTACCCTTGCCGATCTCCGCCTCGCGGGCGATGTCTTCCATGGTGACGGCGTCGGCACTGCGCTCTTCCAGCAGCCGGGCGGCAGCGCGAAGGATGAGTTCCTGCCGAAAGTTCCTCTCCTGTTCCCTGCGGGACAAGGGCACCACTCCCGACTGATAAGTTCTAAAATTGACTGACGAGTTCTGAACCCATGGTAGGCGAGCGGGGCAGGGATGTCAAGACGCAACACCGGACAAGAAAGGGGGGACAGGAGGCTCCTGCGCCACCGGGCGCAGATCACAAAGAAACCTGTCGCACGCGACAGGTTTCTCTGGTTACCCTTCCAGGGCCTGCAGCCTCCTCGCCAGGCGGGACTTGCGGCGGGCTGCGGTGTTCTTGTGGATGATCCCCTTGGCGGCGGTCCTATCGACCAGCGAAATTGCCGTCCTCAGTTTCTCCCTGGCCAGCTCTATGTCCTTATCGGCCACAGCCGCTTCAAAGCGTTTCATGGCTGTTTTCATGGCGGACACGCGGGACGCGTTGCGCTTCCGGTTCGCCTCGGCCCTGCGGGCCCTCTTCGCCGGGGTCTTGCTCTTTGCCATTCCCTCACCTCCCCCTCAAATGGTCAGCACATCCAATATAGCACGGGGCAGGGCCGATTTCAACTGCCGGCCGGAAATTCTGCCCCGCAGCCGACAGGGGGGCGCTCGCGTTGGATTTTGGCGGCCGATGGGGTATAGTATTGGTATTTGGGAGTACGATGGGGAACAGGTGATTATCGTGCAGCAGGGGAAGTCCGTGGCCAGGGCGGCCCTGGTCATCATGGCGGCGGCGACCATTGCCCGCATCCTGGGCTACGTCCGCGACGTTGCCATCTACACCCGGTTCGGGCAGAACTACGCCACCGATGCCTTCAATGCCGCATTTTCCATCCCCGATTTCATTTACATGCTGCTGGTCGGGGGAGCGCTCAGTTCGGCCTTCATCCCGGTGTTCTCCGGCTACCTGGCGGTGGAGAAGCGCGAACAGGCCTGGAAGACCGCCAGCGTAATCTTCAACTTCACCATGGTGGGTATGCTGGTACTCATCGCCGGGGCCTACGTCTTCACCCGCCCGCTCATCATGCTGCTGGTCCCCCGCCTGCCGCACGAGACCATCGACCTGGCGGTCACCCTCACCCGCATCATGTTCGTGCAGACCATGTTCATGGCCCTCAACGGGCTGGCCATGGGGGTGCTGAACTCGCACAAGGAGTTCGTCACCCCGGCGCTGGGAGGCATCCTGTATAATGTAGGGATCATCACCGTCGGACTCGCCTTGTCCGACCGCTGGGGCATTGCCGCCTTCTCGGTGGGGGTGGTGGTGGGGGCGCTGATGAGCGTGGCGGTGCAGGTGCCGGCGCTGCTGCGCGTGCGGCCCTCGTACTCTTTCTCCTTTGACTGGCGTGACCAGGGGTTCCGCGAGATCATGGTGCTGATGCTGCCGGTGCTCATTGGCCTTTCGGTGACCCAGTTCAATCTCTTCGTGTCCCAGAACCTCGCCTCCGGCCTGGGCAGCGGCACCATTTCCGCGCTCAAGTTGGCCCAGCGCATCATGCAGCTCCCGCTGGGCATCTTCGCGGTGTCGGTAGCCATCGCGGTGTTCCCCACCCTGACGGGGCTGGTGGCCCGCAACCAGATGAGTGAGTTCAAGCAGGCCACCTCGCTGGGCGTGCGCACCGTCTTCTTCATCATCCTGCCCTCGGCGCTGGGGTTGATGGCCCTCAGGGAGCCCATCATCGCCCTGCTGTTCCAGCAGGGCAGCTTCACTGTCCAGAACACCCAGACCACGGCCTGGGCGCTCTTCTACTACGCCCTGGGGCTGTTCGCCTATTCTGCGCTGCAGGTCCTCAACCGTGCCTTCTATGCCATCAAGGACACCGTCACCCCGGTGGCCACCGGAGTAGCCACCATCGCCATCAACATCGGCTTGTCGGTGTGGCTGGTGCGCCTGTGGGGGTACCGCGGACTGGCCCTGGCCTACTCGGTGGCAGGCACCCTCAACATGATGGCCCTGCTGGTGCTGCTGCGCATGAGGGTGGGGGCCATCGGGGGAAGGCGCATCGCGCAGAGCTTCGCCCTCTCGCTGGGGGCGTCGCTGGTGATGTACGTGACGGCTCGCAGCACCGCACTGGGCTTGCTCCACTGGCTCCCTCTGGCTGCCAAGCTGTCCCAGCTGGTGGCTGTCTTTGCCGCCATCACCCTGGGGGTGGTAGTGTACGGGGGCATCGCCCTGCTGGTGCGCATGGA
>JARYMO010000216.1:0-1041 GCA_029907055.1 Syntrophomonadaceae bacterium
CTTCCTCACCGTGGTGGCCGGCGGGGCCTTGCTGGGGGGAGGCATCGGGGCGCTGGCTTCGCGGGTGACCCGCGAGTTCGATGACCACCTGCTGGAGATCATGCTCACCACCGTGGTCGCCTTCGGCGCCTTCCTGGGTGCCGAATCGCTGGGCGTTTCCGGGGTCATCGCGGTGGTGGTGGCAGGGCTGGTGATGGGCAGCTACGGAATGGAAACCGGCATGTCGCCCACCACCCGCCTGGCAGTGACCTCCTTCTGGGAATACGCGGCCTTCGCGGTCAACTCGGTGGTCTTTTTGCTGGTGGGCCTGGAGGTCACCTTCGTGGGGCTCTCGCGCGCCTTTCCCATGCTCTTCGTGGCGGTGGCCGTGGTGCTGGGAGGACGCCTGCTCTCGGTCTACGGCCTCTCCCCGCTGGTCAAGGCGCTGGGCGGCACCATGCCGGCCGCCTGGCGGCACGTGTTCTTCTGGGGGGCGCTGCGCGGCGCCCTGCCCATGGCCCTGGTGCTGGGCCTGGGCAAGAGCTTCCCCTACCGGGAGCAGCTGGTGATGCTCACCTTCGGCGTGGTGCTGTTCTCCCTGCTGGTGCAGGGACTCAGCATGCGCCGCCTGCTGCGGGCGCTGGGGCTGTCGCAGGCCCCCAGCCCGGTGGTCGAGCACGGCCGCCTGACCAGCCAGATCCTGGCCGCCCGCGCCGCCCTGGAATCGCTGGAGGACCTCCGGCGGCGCAGGGTGGTGTCGCCGGCGACCTACGACGGCCTGGTGGAGTCATACCGCGCCCGGCTGCAGGAGCTCGAAGCCCGGGTGGAAGCCATGCACCTGTCGGATGCCGAGCTGCGCGCCGCCCAGGAGAACGAGGCCCGCCGCATCGCTTTGCTGGCGGAGAAGAGCGCCCTGCGCGAGGCGGAACGCACTGGCCTGCTGGACGAGGAGCAGCTGCGGGAACTGGTGGCGGACATCGACCGGCGGCTGGAATCGCTGCTCAGGCCCGCCGACGAGCGCGGCGGCGGCGGTCCGCCCTGGTAGATGGCAGGTGCGGCGCG
>JARYMO010000216.1:1051-3313 GCA_029907055.1 Syntrophomonadaceae bacterium
GCCCCACGGGGAGCGGCGCTCCTCATCCCCCCGTGGCGGCTGCGAGCATCCGCGCCAGGGCCCGGATGCTGTTGGCGTACTTGAAGCGCCAGTGCTCGTTGCAGTCGGTGGCGCTGTCCAGCACCAGCGCCTGGCCGTCCCGGAAGCCCACGCGCAGGCGCGCGAGGTCTTTTTCTGCTGGTGCCGCCTCGTAGACGGTCTCCACGATCTCCCTGGCGGGCAGGCGGCGCACCCGCACCCGTCCCGCCTGCACCGCTGCCACCAGCAGGTGGCCGCGCGCGGTCATCAGCACCACCTCCAACGCCGAGGCATCCACGAACAGGTTGCGGGCGTAGGCGAACTGCACCGGCTCCTGGCAGACGTCCTCCAGGACCGCCAGCACCCGCCGCACGGCCTCCCCCGCCGGGGCTTCCAGGGCGTGGGAGGCATAGGCCTTGAGGTCCTCCATGCTCACCATCCCCGGGCGCTCCTTGGAGGGACGGGCACGGGCAAACAATCGCGGTGGCTGGAACGGGCTCACTGCTTGCACCTCCTCCATGGCGGGACCACGCTCACCGGGGGCAGCCCCCCGTGCGGGAGCCGCGGGCGACAGCTCGTGCCCTGTCCCCTGCCCACCGGCCCAGGCGGGTCCTCCCTGCACCTCTCTCGCGACGGAACGAACTCAGATGAGGCGGCTGCCCAGTACGGGCGTCACGTACACCTCCACCACGGCGGCCACCGCCAGCAGCCCCAGCGGCACCAGCGCCAGCCGCAGCCGGCGCGCCGTCGGCCACGCCAGCATGCCGATGGCACAGGCCAGGAAGATGGCGGGCAGTTCGAACACCCCGTGCGGGGCGAGGAACAGCGCGAACCTCCACCAGGCCAGGCCCTGGGCGCCGTGCAGGGCGCTGGCCAGGGCCCCGATGAGCAGCGAGTTCTGCAGGCAGACCAGGGCCGGCACGATGCCGCGGGTGGGCTTCCCCAGCAGCACCACCAGCAGCACCACGCTGGCGTTCTTCAGGAATATCCCCGCCACCAGCGCATTCTCCGACAGCGCCCTGGCCTGGGACATGCCTTGGTCCATGGCCTGCAGGGCAGGGGCGAAGAGCGGCAGCAGCACCCCGACCAGCGCTGCCCCTGCGGCCACCCCGGCTGCGAAGAGCGCTGCCCAGCCGGCGCTCCGGGAAGCCAGCCACCTCCAGTCGGTGCCGTTCTCCATGCCACCCACCCCTTTTCTCCTCCCGCCCCAGCCAGACTCCCGCGGCGGACATCAACAGTAGTTTACTCACGCACGCACGTGCTTAATGTTCCGCCCCCGCCCGGTCCCGCTCTTGCGCTCGCGCCTGCTTCCGCGTACCATTACAGCAGGCCGGCGGCACAACAGGACCCCGGCCGCCCAGGGGCCAGTCGGCCCGGAGAGGAGCGCCATGCCAGTCATTCACGGCACCGTTGAACTGCACCTTCCCCACGCCCAGTCGCTCAAGCACAAGCGCCAGGTCATCAAGAGCATCGTGGACCGGGTGCGCAAGCGCTTCAACATCTCCATCGCCCTGGTCGACGGCCAAAACTTGTGGCAGCGGGCCACCCTCGCCTTCGCGGCCGTCACCAACTCCCCGGCGGAGATGCAGCAGGTCCTCGATGCCCTGCGGCAGACCCTGGACCAGCACGAGGACGAGGTGCAGGTCATCGCCTTCGACTACCGCCACCTCACCTAGCAGGCAGCGGGCGGAAGCGTGGCAGGCGGATGCCCTCTGCCACCTCCTCGAAGGACACCTGCACCGGCATGCCGATGCTGACCTGGTCCACCGGGCACCCTGTCACGTTGCTGATCATCCGCGGCCCTTCCTCCAGCTCGATGATGGCGTACACGTAGGGGAGCTCGTCCGCGAAGCCCGGCAGGTCAGTACGGTGCACCACCGTGAAGGAATACACCCGGCCCCGCCCGCTCACCGGCTGCCACTCCAGTTCCTCGCCCAGGCAGCCGGGGCACACCGCCCGCGGGTAGAAGATGAAGCGCTGGCAATGCTGGCACTTCTGCAGCCACAGTTCTCCCTGCGCCGCCTTCTCCCAGAACACCCGTGACACCGGGCTCGGCTGCGGCAGCGGTCGTTCCGTCTTCATCAGCGTTCCCTCCCCAGCACCAGGCTGCACTGCTGGCTGAAACTGCCCCCGTTTCCATTCACGAAGGCCAGGCGCGCCCGCGGCAACTGGCGTTGCCCCGCCTGCCCCCGCAGCTGCAGCACCGCCTCGGTGACGTGGGACATGCCGCCCGCGTAGGACGGC
>JARYMO010000217.1 GCA_029907055.1 Syntrophomonadaceae bacterium
CGCCCACCTGGCGGCGGAGGGCATCGGCACCGCGGTGTACTACCCCGAGCCGCTGCACCTGCAGGAGTGCTTTGCCTTCCTGGGCTACGCCCCCGGCAGCCTGCCGGGGGCGGAGGCGGCCTGCGCCGAGGTCCTGGCGCTGCCCATCGACCCCGCCCTGGCGCGGGAACAGGTGGAGCAGGTGGTGGGCCGCATCGCGGCCTTCTACCGGCGCGAGGGGAGGTGAGATGATGACCGTCGGCATCGGGCTCATCGGCTGCGGCCGCATCTCCGGCAACCATTTCGAGGCCATCCGCCAGCAGCCGGGAGCCAGGATCGTGGCCTGCTGCGACATCATCCCGGAGCGGGCGCGGCAGGCGGCGGAGAAGTACGACATCCCCTTCTGGACCACCGACTACCGCCAGATGCTGCAGCGGCCGGAGGTGGACCTGGTGTCGGTGTGCACCCCCTCCGGGCTGCACCCCGAGCACGGCATCCTGGCTGCGCGGGCGGGCAAGCACGTCATCGTGGAGAAGCCCATGGCGGTGCGCCTGGCCGACGCCGACCGCCTCATCCAGGAGTGCGAGCGGGCCGGGGTGAAGCTCTTCGTGGTGCTCCAGAACCGCCTCAACCCGGCCATCCAGCTGGTGAGGAGGGCCTTCGAGGAGGGGCGCTTCGGCCGGCTGTACATGATTGTGGCGAACGTGTTCTGGACCCGGCCCCAGGGGTACTACGACATGGCTCCCTGGCGGGGCACCTGGGCGCTGGACGGCGGCGCCTTCATGAACCAGGCCTCCCACTACGTGGACATGGTGCAGTGGTTCGGGGGCGAGGTGGCGGAGGTCAAGGCCATCACCGGCACCCTGGCCCGCAACATCGAGGCCGAGGACACCGGCTGCGCCATCGTCCGCTTCACCAGCGGCGCCATCGCCTCCATCAACGTGACCATGCTGACCTACCCCAAGAACCTGGAAGGCTCCATCACCCTGCTGGGGGAGACGGGAACGGTGAGGGTGGGAGGCACGGCAATGAACCGCATCGAACACTGGGAGATGGCGGACGCCGAGGACCTCCGCGAACTGGTGGGGCAGGCCGCCACCAACCCTCCCGACGTGTACGGCTTCGGACACCGGGATTTCTACTCCGCGGTCATCGATGCCGGCAGACTACGTGGTTGGGCGGTCACGGGAGAGGAAGGCAGGTGTTCGCTTGCCCTGCTCACCCAGATATACGGTGCGGTGCCAGCGGCCACCAACTAATCTTATGCAAACGAAGTCGGCGATTGGTCTGGAAGGTTAGGAGGATACGGCGTCCGATGGAGTACCAGCCAGTGAGGGTCATCATCAAACACTCCGACATCCGGAAGGTCTATAGAGCAGGGAACTCTGTGGCAATCGGGTCCCTGTTCTACAAGGGGCGGCTCTATTCAGGCAGGGCCCTGCTGGAACTGGCCTCCTCCTGGCCGATTTCAGGTTTCCATCAGGAACTGAACACGAGCACCGGCCATTTCGCTTTGATACTGGAGAAGAAGGACCAGTTTGTGCTTGCCGTCGATCGGTTACGGAGCATTCCTCTCTTCATGGCCAAGCACGGAGACACGCTCTTCGTCGGCGACGATTCGGTTGCCGTCGCATGTGGAAAGGAACTGGAGGGGTTTGACCCAGTATTGGCCTTCGAGTTCCTGCTGTGCGGGTACGTGACGGGAGCAGACACTCTGTGTCGAGAGGTGAGGCAGCTTCGCCCAGGCCATTATGCAGTCGTGAATGCAGGCCGGGGAACCCTGGAGGTGAAGGACCTCCGGTATTACGAGTTTGTCCACCATTGCGGACCTGAGACCTTTCCTGACGAAGCCATAGACCGGTTTGACCAGACTCTCACCACGGTTTTTCGCCGGCTCGTTGACTATGCGAACGGCCGCACCATTGTGGTTCCGCTGAGCGGAGGTTTCGACTCTCGGCTGGTCGTCCTGATGCTGAAACGATTGGGCTACGACAACGTGATCGCCTTCAGCTACGGGTGCCCAGGCAATAAGGAGTCCAGCATCAGTCAGCGGGTTGCCGGGAGTCTCGGAATACCATGGAGATTCTTGCCGTATTCGCACGAGTCGTGGGTCCGCTGGTGGAACAGCCCGGAACGCGTTCGATATTGGAGCCTGGCGCACCAACTGTCCGCGGTGCCTCACATCCAGGACTGGCCAGCGGTGTGGCAGATGTATGATAAGAAGGACATTCCACACGACAGCGTCTTCGTTCCGGGTCACTCAGCCGACCTCCTGGCGGGCAGCCGCAGTTCTGTGATCCCCGGCCTGTATCGGCCTGGCGGCTTCGACATCGCGGACGTGGCACAGCTGTTGTTCAAGAATAACTATTGTCTTTGGGACCCTCGTTCCGTTGACTGTGACGTTGTCCAGAGCTTGGAGGTCCGCATTGTCTCAAACTTGGAACATCGTGCGCACCACCCCGATGCGGCCAGTTTGTATGAGGTGTGGGACGTTGAAGAGCGGCAGGCCAAGTTCATTGTCAATTCGGTACGCGCATACGAGCAGTGGGGCTTCGATTGGTGGTTGCCCTTCTGGGACGCCGAGTACCTTGACTATTGGGCGCACTGCCCACTTGACCTTCGAATTGGAAAGACAATGTACGAGGGGCACGTGTCGGAACTGTATAGGAACCTGACAGGGGTTTCGGCCTCAGCATCCCGGCAAACAGAGAGAAGCGGTTTGCGCTCCCGCCTCCGGCACCGCCTCAGCACTTCGCGTTTCTCCGGGCCGCTCCGGTGCGTGTACCGAAGAACGGTCAAGTCGCGGACGGAATACCACGGGCATCCTTTGGCTTGGTATTCAGTCGTGGGCCAGCAGGAATTTCGTCGCCGGTTCACCGGGCGGGAAAACATTAACTCCTTCCTGTCCCGCGAGATTCTACATTCTTGGGGTATGGACATTTGGCGGGGCGGGAAACTAGCCGTGGAGACGTAGCACGAGACGCGGTTGGAGGACTTTAAGCCTTCACGATGTGGGATTTCATCCAATCTAGAGTACCTTCGGGTACCCTTTCCAAGTGAGAGTCGAATTCCTGAAGCTGCTCCAGGTCCCCGAGGTAGAGGGCATTGCACGGGAGTCGTGGTGTGCCCGCCACCACTGCCTGCGATGGGCCCCGGCGACATCAGCCCACTGGGCGGAGGCGGTCCTGTCCTGCGACAGCGCAGTGGGCTACGCCGACTGCGCGGGCTTCTGGTGCGGCGTCTGGTGAGGGCTCCCAGTGTGGGACATCGCGCAGTGAAAACGGCTGCCCCTGACGGAATGGCC
Source organism: Syntrophomonadaceae bacterium (assembly GCA_029907055.1). GTDB lineage: Bacteria > Bacillota > Syntrophomonadia > Syntrophomonadales > Syntrophothermaceae > JARYMO01. The sequence continues at coordinate 3,284 of JARYMO010000217.1, forward strand.
GCTGGTG
>JARYMO010000218.1 GCA_029907055.1 Syntrophomonadaceae bacterium
GCCCGCCGGCTGGGCACCAGCGAGGAGGCGGTGGTGGAAGCCATCCGCGACTTGCAGGAGCGCGGCCTGGTGCGGCGCTTCGGGGCGGTGCTGCGCCACCGGCAGGTTGGCTACCTCCACAACGCCATGGTGATGTGGGCGGTTGGGGCGGATGATGCAGACACGGCAGGGGAGTTCATGGCTGCGCAACCCGAGGTGAGCCACTGTTACCTGCGCGAGGCCCCTGCGGGATGGCCATTCACGCTCTACACCATGATCCACGCGCGCAGTCCCCAGCAGCTGCAGGCGGTGGTGGACCGCATCGCCACCGCGCTGGGCATTTCCTGTTACCAGGTGGCCAGGAGCGTGCGCGAGTTCAAGAAGACCAGCATGAGGTACGTGCAAGACCCGGGGGGCGACTGAACCCTGGGAGAGGGACGGCCGGCGCGCGGGCGCACCCCGTGCGCGAGGCCGCCAGAGGAGGTGCGGGGGTGGCAGCAGGGAACATTTCGCGCCGGCTGTTCGCCAGGGCGCGGGAGCTGATGCCGGGTGGGGTGAACAGCCCGGTACGGGCCTTCAGGGCGGTCAACCAGGAGCCGCTCTTCATTGCCAGGGGCGAGGGGGCACGGGTGGCCGACGTCGACGGGCGCTGGTTCCTGGACTACGTGTGTTCGTGGGGGCCGCTCATCCTGGGGCACGCGCATCCGGCGGTGGTGGAAGCGGTGGCTGCTGCCGCGGCGGCGGGCACCAGTTACGGGGCACCCTGCGAGCGCGAGGTGGAACTGGCCGAGCTGGTGCGACAGGCCTTCCCAGGGATGGCCCGCCTGCGCATGGTCAATTCTGGCACCGAGGCCACCATGAGCGCGATACGCCTGGCCCGGGCCTTCACCGGGCGGGACCGGGTGGTGAAGTTCGAGGGCTGCTACCACGGGCACGCGGACGGTTTCCTGGTGCGGGCCGGCTCCGGCCTCCTGACGGGAGGGGTGCCCACCAGTCCAGGGGTGCCGGCAGCAGTGCTCCAGCACACGCTGGTGGCCCGCTACAACGACCTGGACTCGGTGCGGACCCTGTTCGAGGCCTGCGGAGAGGAAATCGCCGCCGTCATCGTCGAGCCGGTGGCCGGCAACATGGGGCTGGTGCTGCCTGCCCCGGGCTTCCTGGCCGGTCTGCGGGAAATCACCCGGCGCCACGGGGCCCTGCTCGTCTTCGACGAGGTCATCACCGGTTTCCGGCTCTGTTTCGGCGGGTACCAGCACCTGGCGGGAGTGGAGCCCGATCTCACCTGCCTGGGCAAGATCATCGGCGGCGGGCTGCCGGTGGGGGCCTACGGAGGGCGGGAGGAAATCATGGCGCTGGTAGCCCCGGAAGGCCCCGTCTACCAGGCGGGAACGCTGTCCGGCAACCCGGTGGCCATGGCTGCCGGGGTGGCCACCCTGCGCCAACTGGCGTCGGGAGAGGTCTACCAGACCCTGGAGGCGCTGGGTGCGCGCCTGGAGCAGGGGCTGCGGCAAGCCCTGGCCGAGCGCGGGTCACCCGCCACCCTCAACCGCCTGGGCTCCATGTTCTGTTGCTTTTTCGCGCCGGAGCCAGTGGCCGACTACGCCGGCGCCCTGCGCGCCGACACTGCCGGCTACGCCCGGTTCTTCGCCGCCATGCTGGAGCGGGGGGTGTACCTGCCGCCCTCCCAGTTCGAGGTGTGCTTCATTTCCGGGCGGCACACGCCCGCCGACATCGATGCGACGGTGGAGGCCTTTGCGGCCTCGCTGCCCGCGCGGCAGGGATAATCCCGGGGGTGGGGCCGGGGATGGGGAGCTGGGAGTGGTTCGTGAGCGCGTTCCGCCAGCGGAGCGGGATGGACCTCTCGGCGTACAAGCGGCCGCAGATGGAACGGCGCATCCAGAGTTTCATGGCAGGGGTGGGGGCTGCGGACTTCCCGCAGCTGGTGCGCATGGTGGAGGCTGACCGCGAGCTCTACCGGCGCTTCGTGGACCACCTGACCATCAACGTGTCTGAGTTCTTCCGCAACCCTCAGCACTGGGAGGTGCTGCGGGAGAGGGTCATCCCCATGCTGCTGGCCCGGCGGAGACCGCTGCAGGTATGGAGTGCCGGGTGCTCCACCGGCGAGGAGCCGTATTCCCTGGCCCTGCTGATGCGCGAGTATTTTCCCGGGGCCTGCGAGCGTATCCTGGCCACTGACATCGACGCTGAAGCGCTGGAGCGGGCAGCAGCCGGTCGCTACCGGGAGAGGGTGCTGGAGCAGGTGCCGCGGGCCATGCTCGAGCGCTATTTCCAGCGCGACGGCGCGGGACTGCGCGTCAACGACAGCATCCGCTCGATGGTGCGTTTCCAACGCCACGACCTGGTGCGGGATCCGCCCCCGCCAGCGATGGACCTCATCCTGTGCAGGAACGTGGTCATCTACTTCACCGAGTCGGCCAGGGAGCACGTCTACCGCGGTTTCGTGCGCGCGCTGCGGCCCGGCGGAGTGCTGTTCGTGGGCAGCACGGAGCAGGTGTTCCAGGCTGCCGAACTGGGACTGGAACACCTCGACACCTTCTTCTACCGCGCGGTCGGGGCCGGGCCGCTGCCCCACGGAGGCTGCAGCGCCGGCTGAGGCGACAGGCGGGACGGGGGCAAAAAAATTCTGCCCCTCCCCGCAAATGAAAGAGGAAAAGCCGTTCCTTTATAGAAAAGGTATCGATGGGTGATTTCGTTTCGCGCCGAGGCATACGGAGACGGGTTACATATCCATTGGTACTCCACTGGGTGGTATTGCTGAGGCAAGAAAATACTCCATTCTCTGCTGGGGGTGATGCCACGAGGTTCGGGTAATCGGGGGTTTCAGGGGGATAAAGGGAACGACGCCACATCAGGTACTACAAAAAAGGAGGAATGACCTTGAAGGTTCTGGTATGTGTAAAGCAGACATTTGACACCGAGGCCAAGATCGAGATCAAGGGCGGCGTGATTTCCGACGCCGGGATCAACCTCATCATCAACCCCTACGACGAAGTGGCCGTGGAAGAGGCCCTGCGCCTGAAGGAGAAGGGCGTTGCGACCGAGGTCGTGGTGCTCAGCGCGGGCAGCGACAAGGCGATTGACGCCATCCGCACCGCCCTGGCGATGGGCGCCGACCGCGGCATCCTGGTCCAGCAGGACACGGCGGCGGACGAATTTGCGCGCGCCAAGGCCCTGGCCAAGGTCATCGCCGAGGAGGCCCCGACGCTGGTGCTGGCCGGGCACGTGGCCGCGGACGACGGCTCCTCGCAGGTCCCCACCCGCATCGCCGAAATCCTCGGCTGGCCGCAC
>JARYMO010000219.1 GCA_029907055.1 Syntrophomonadaceae bacterium
GTGAACGGGCCGGTTTCCAGGTGCGCGACGTGCACCACTCCCACTACGGTCGCATCTGCCCCATTGAAACGCCGGAAGGTCCGAACATCGGCCTGATAGGCTCGTTGTCCTCCTACGCCCGCGTCAACCGCTTCGGGTTCATCGAGACGCCCTACCGCAGGGTGGACAAGCAGACGCGCCGGGTGACGGATGAGATCGTCTATCTTTCCGCCGATGAAGAAGAGGAATTCATCATCGCCCAGGCCAACTCCCCCATCGACGCCGACGGGAACTTCATGTCGGACCGCGTGGTGGCGCGGCACGGATCGGAGATCCTGGAGGTGGGGGTGGACCGCGTCGACTTCATGGACGTGTCGCCCAAGCAGGTGTTCTCGGTAGCCACCGCGCTCATCCCCTTCCTCGAGCACGACGATGCCAACCGGGCGCTGATGGGAGCCAACATGCAGCGGCAGGCGGTGCCGCTCATCAAGGCAGAGGCCCCGATGGTGGGTACTGGACTGGAATACAAGGCAGCCAAGGATTCCGGCGCGGTGGTTGTTGCCGCCCGTGCAGGTACGGTGACCCGGGTAGACGCCACGGAGATTGTCATCACTACCGATGACGGGGCAACTGACCGCTACCCGCTGTTGAAATTCGTGCGCTCCAACCACGGCACCTGCATCAACCAGCGGCCCATCGTGGTGCAGGGGCAGAGGGTGGAGGCGGACGAGATCATTGCCGACGGGCCCGCCGTGGACTACGGCGAAATGGCGCTGGGGCGGAACGTGATGGTGGCCTTCATGCCATGGGAAGGCTACAATTTTGAGGATGCCATCCTGATCTCTGAAAAGCTGGTCATGGAGGACGTGTTCACCTCCATCCACATCGAGGAATACGAGTGCGAGGCGCGTGACACCAAGCTGGGGCCGGAGGAGATCACGCGCGATATCCCCAACGTCTCCGAGGATATGCTGCGCAACCTGGACGAGCGCGGCATCATCCGGGTGGGCGCCGAGGTGAGGGCGGACGACATCCTGGTGGGCAAGGTAACCCCGAAAGGGGAAACCGAACTCACTCCGGAAGAACGGCTGTTGCGTGCCATCTTCGGCGAGAAGGCCAGGGAAGTCCGCGATTCGTCCCTGCGCGTGCCGCACGGGGAGTCCGGCAAGATTGTCGACGTCAAGGTGTTCTCACGGGAGGCCGGCGACGAGCTGCCGCCAGGGGTCAACCAACTGGTGCGGGTCTACGTGGCCCAGAAGCGTAAGATCTCCGAGGGCGACAAGATGGCTGGGCGCCACGGCAACAAGGGGGTCATCTCCCGCATCCTTCCCGTGGAAGATATGCCCTACCTGCCGGACGGGACGCCGGTGGAGATCGTCCTCAACCCGCTGGGGGTGCCGTCCCGCATGAACATCGGCCAGGTGCTCGAGTGTCACCTGGGCATGATCGCCAAGATGATGGGCGTCAACTTTGCCACGCCCATTTTCGACGGCGCCACCGAGGAGCTGATTGCCGAGAAGTTTGCCCAGGCCAACTTCCCGGTGGACGGCAAGATCCAGCTGTACGACGGTCGGACTGGCGAACCCTTCGACAACCCGGTCGCGGTCGGGTACCTCTACATGATGAAGCTGGCCCACCTGGTGGACGACAAGATCCACGCGCGCTCCATCGGGCCCTACTCCCTGGTCACCCAGCAACCCTTGGGCGGCAAGGCGCAGTTCGGGGGACAGCGCTTTGGCGAAATGGAGGTGTGGGCGCTGGAGGCGTACGGGGCCTCCTACACGCTGCAGGAGATCCTCACCGTCAAGTCGGACGACGTGGTGGGGCGGCTCAAGACCTACGAGTCCATCGTGAAGGGGGAGAACATCCCCGAGCCGGGGGTCCCGGAGTCCTTCCGCGTCCTCATCAAGGAACTGCAGAGCCTGTGCCTGGACGTGCGCATCATCTCCGAGGACGACCTGGAAATCGAGATACTGGGCGAGGAAGAGATGCTCAGCGAGGAAGAGAAGGCCAGGGAACTTGGCATCGAAATACCGGCCATTGCCAGCGCGGCGCGGGTCAACCGGGCCACCCAGCGCCTGGATGGTGACGAAGACCTGATCCCGGGAGACGGCGAGAGTCTCGCCGAGGAGGGAGAGTTCCTGCAGGAAGAAGAGCTGTTGGAGCCGGAAGAGGAATTCGAATCCGACGTCTAGGCCGTGGCTGGCGGCGACAGGACAGAACGTTCAGGAAAGGAGACGCGGAACTTGCTGGACGTGAACAATTTCGAGCGCATCAGGATATCCTTGGCGTCCCCGGAAAAAGTCCGCTCCTGGAGCAGCGGCGAGGTGAAGAAGCCGGAAACCATCAACTACCGTACCTTGCGGCCGGAGAAGGAAGGACTGTTCTGCGAGAAGATATTTGGTCCGGTGAAGGACTGGGAGTGCCACTGCGGAAAGTACAAGCGGGTGCGCCACAAGGGCATCGTCTGCGACCGTTGCGGAGTGGAGGTCACCACCTCCAAGGTCCGGCGCGAACGCTTGGGGCACATCGAACTGGCGGCTCCCGTGTCGCACATCTGGTATCTCAAGGGGATTCCCAGCCGGATGGGCCTGCTGCTGGACATGTCCCCCAAGGTGCTGGAGAAAATCATCTACTTCGTCAACTACATCGTGCTGGATCCCGGTGACACGCCGCTGCAGCGCAAGCAGCTCCTCAATGAGCGCGAGTACCGGGAATACAAGGACAAGTACGACGGCAAGTTCAAGGTGGGCATCGGCGCCGAAGCGGTCAAGGAGCTGTTGCTGCAGGTCGACTGCGAGCAGCTGTCACAGGAACTGAAGGAAGAGATCGCCTCGTCCAGCGGGCAGCGGCGCAGCCGGGCCATCAAGCGCCTGGAAGTGGTGGAGGCCTTCCGGCTCTCCGGCAACCGGCCGGAATGGATGATCATGGAGGTGCTGCCGGTCATTCCGCCGGAACTGCGCCCCATGGTGCAGCTGGACGGCGGCCGGTTCGCCACCTCGGACCTCAACGACCTGTACCGCAGGGTCATCAACCGCAACAACCGGCTCAAACGCCTGCTGGACCTGGGAGCGCCCGACATCATCGTGCGCAACGAGAAGCGCATGCTGCAAGAGGCGGTGGACGCCCTCATCGATAACGGGCGCCGCGGACGGGCGGTCACCGGACCTGGCAACCGCCCGCTGAAGTCACTGAGCGACATGCTGAAGGGCAAGCAGGGGCGCTTCCGCCAGAACCTGCTGGGGAAGCGGGTGGACTACTC
>JARYMO010000220.1 GCA_029907055.1 Syntrophomonadaceae bacterium
TTGCCGACTACCGGCAGGCCTTCGTCGAATTCGCGCAGCTGCTCAAGTCGCGGCGGGAGAAGTCGGCGGTGTTCGTCGACACCCTGCTGGCCATGGAGGAGGAGCTGGACCACGAGCAGCTGGTCACGCGCAGCCTGGAGAACGACCGGGGGTACTTCGCGGACCTGGAGACGAGGACCGGGGTACCGCGCAACATCCTGCAGATGATCAGCCAGCACGCGCTGCGGCCGTTCCTGCGCCTCTTCGCCCTGCCCTACGAGGAGTCCATCCGCAGTGACGAGAACCTCAGCTGGGGCAAGGGGATGTGCCCGGTGTGCGGGGCGGCGCCCAGCATCTCCCGCGTGCGCGCCCAGGACGGGCGGCGCTTCCTGTTCTGCGAGGAGTGCTTCACGGAGTGGGAGCACCGCTATCTGGCCTGCATCTACTGCGGCAACGATGAACCGACCACCATACGGTACTTCGTGGTGGAGGGCGACGACGCCAACCAGTTGTTCGTGTGTGACAAGTGCCGGGGATACCTCAAGAACTACGACGAGCGCAGGGCGCGGGCCCGCAACGACATGTTCATCACGAATATCCGCACCATCTACCTTGACCTGCTGGCGGAGCAGAAGGGCTACGGGCACCGCGAGAGCAACTTCAACTGAGCAGGGCTGCGGTGGCGAAAGACTGGGAGGGAAAAGAATGTTTGGGCTGATCGGCAATGTCGGGCCGTGGGAACTGGTTCTGGTGCTGGGCATCCTGCTCATCATCGTCGGCCCCGGCAAGCTGCCCCAGGTGGGGCAGGCGGTGGGCAAGGCGCTGGGGAATTTCAAGCGCGAAAAGAACCGGGAGTTCGAAGAGCAGCTGGCTGACAAGAAGGATAACTGAGAACTGCCGGGGCCTGGAACACAGGCCCTTCTTCTTGCCATTGACGGGAGCGGACCGTGCGGGGAAGGTGTGGCATGGGGCAATTGTTTCCCGTTTTTCTCGACCTGGAGGGGCAGGCCTGCCTGGTGGTGGGCGGGGGTGCGGTGGCCCGCCGCAAGGTGCAGGGGCTGGTGGCCTGCGGGGCCCGGGTGACGGTGGTGTCCCCGGCCGTGGAACCAGGACTGCAGCGCATGGCCCAGGCCGGCGAGATCACCTGGCGCCGGCGGGGGTTCGAGGACGCCGACCTGGAAGATGTCACCCTGGTATTTTCCTGCACTGACCAGGAGGAATTGAACGAGCGCATCGCGTACCTCTGTAAGCAGAAGCGGATCCTCGTCAACGTGGTCGACGACCCTCCCCGCTGCAGCTTTGTGGTGCCCTCGGTGCTGCGCAGGCGGTCGCTGGCGGTGGCGGTGTCCACCGAGGGCAAGAGCCCGCTCTTCGCCCGGGTGCTGCGGGAGCACCTGGAACGCCTCATCACCCCGGCCTACGGCGAGTACGTGGACCTGCTGGGGGAAGCGCGGGAGCGGGTAAAGGCGGCCTTTCCGCACGACATTGAGCGGCGGCGGCGCGTGTTCCAGGCCCTGCTGGAGGTCGACGTTCTCCCCCTGCTGGAGGCAGGGCGCAGGCAAGAGGCAAAGGAGCGATTGGAAGCATGTATGTCGTCCTGGCTGGACTGAACCACCGCACGGCCCCCGTGCACATCCGCGAGCGACTGGCGTTCAGCACGCCGGTGGCCGAGGAGGTCTACGCCCGGCTGCGGGAGCGTGAAGAACTGGAAGGGGCAGTCATCCTCTCCACCTGCAACCGCACCGAGATCTACGCCACCGTGCGCGACGGTGAGGCCGGGCCGGCCGCGCTGGAAGAGTTCATGGCCGCGGCGGCGGGGATGGCGGTGGAGGAGCTGCGGCAGTACATGTACCAGCCGCGGTGCCACGATGCCATCGGGCACCTGTTCCGCGTGGCGGCGGGGCTGGACTCCATGGTGCTGGGCGAAACCCAGGTGCTGGGGCAGGTCAAGGATGCCTACCTGCGGGCAGTGGAACTGGGGGCCAGTGACGTGGTGCTCAATACCCTGTTCCAGAAAGCCCTGCACGCGGGCAAGCGGGTCCGCACCGAAACGGGACTGGACCGGCACGCGGTGTCCATCAGCTACGCGGCGGTGGAACTGGCCAAGGGCATCTTCGGCAGCCTGGCGGGCAAGACCGTGCTGGTCATCGGGGCCGGGGAAATGAGCGAGTTGACGGCCCGCTACCTGGTGGACAACGGCGTGGCCACGGTGATGGTCTCCAATCGTTCCTTTGCCCGCGCCCAGTGCCTGGCCGAACGCATTGCCGGCCGCGCCATCCAGTTTTCCGAACTGCCCCAGTGGTTGGAAGCGGCGGACATCGTCATCAGTTGCACCGCCGCCAGCCACTTCGTCATCCGCTACGAGGCGGTGGAGGATATCCTGGCGCGCCGGGCGGGACGGCCGCTGTTCGTCATTGACATCGCGGTGCCGCGGGACGTTGACCCGCGGGTGGGGAGCATCCCGGGGGTGCACCTGTACGACATCGACAGCCTGAAAGAGGTGGTGGATGCCAACCTGCTCGAGCGCAAGAAGGCTGCGCGGGCGGCGGAAGTCATCCTGCAGGATGAGCTGGAGGAGTTCAACCAGTGGCTGGCCACCCTCTACGTGGTGCCGGTGGTGAAGGCGGTCAAGCGGAAAGGGGAAGAGATCCGGCAGGCCGAGGTCACCCGGGCGCTCAACCGACTGGGGACCCACAGCCCGCGCCAGGAACGCATCATCCGGGAGATGGCCTCCTCCATCGTCAACCAGCTCCTGCATTTCCCGGTGGTGCGCTTGAAGGAGATGGCCGTCACCAACCAGGGACACCTGTACGCCGAGGTGGCCCGGCACCTGTTTGCCCTGGACATGGACGAGGAAGAGAGGTTGCCGGATGCCAGTGCGGATTAGGATCGGGACCAGGGGCAGCCGCCTCGCCCTGTGGCAGGCCGAGCAGGTGGCCGAACGAACGCGCGCCCTGCTGCCGGGGGCCGAGTGCGAGCTGGTAGTCATCAAGACCCAGGGGGATAAGATACTCGACGTGGCCCTGTCCAGGATCGGTGACAAGGGCCTCTTTACTAAGGAGCTCGAACAGGCCCTGGCGGCAGGCACGGTGGACATGGCGGTGCACAGCCTGAAGGACCTGCCTACCACGCTGCCGGAGGGCATGGCACTGGGAGCCGTGCTGGAGCGCGAGAACCCCTGCGACGTGCTGCTTTCGGCGGCCGGCCTCACGCTGGGCGCACTCCCGGTGGGGGCCCGCGTGGGCACCTCCAGCCTGCGGAG
>JARYMO010000221.1 GCA_029907055.1 Syntrophomonadaceae bacterium
GCACCGAAACCGCTACCACCGGCTTGCCGGTACCCCACTTCGTTCGACCCCCGAGGTCATCCGGCCTCCCGCTCGCGGGCTGCACCGCGCTCAAAGCAAAGACCGGGTCCGCCGTGACCTCGCACGGGGGCACGGTGACCCCCAGGCTGCGCAGCAGCGCCAGCGAGTCCTGGTCGCGCAGGGTCACCAGGTTGACCCGGTTAACGACAGTTCTGATCATGCAGCGGCTTGACCTTCGCGTGATGGGCCCGACCCCCTGAGCGTAGAGCATCACCGGGGTGCCGACCGCGTGCGCCATCACCATGATGCCCAGGTAATATGGCAGCGACAGCGGGCCGGTGATGTCCTGCAACAGGCTCCCGCCTCCACTGATGAGCAGGTCCGCACGGCGCAGGGCCCGCGTGATATCGAGGAAAGCGGTACGGCTGACGGCAGCTACCCCGTGCACCGCCCTGGTGCGGGCAGGGTTGCCGGAAATCACCAGGAATTCCGCCTGCGGCTCGAGCTGGCGCAGGGAAGAGATGATGGCGGTGAGCAGTGCTTCGTCGCCGGCGTTGTCGAACCCGTAGTACCCAGAGAGCACGAAGCGCATGCGCAGGTCTCCTCCTGCTTTTCTCCCCCTCTATGATACCCGCAGCCCACGGAGCAGTCTAGCCGAGCCCCCCTCTTCCGCGCCCTTTCGCGCCCAGCACGCGCACCACGAACACCGGAAGGGCCTTCTGTCGTTTCCAGCGCGAGGGCTCGCGCCATAACCGATACAGCCATTCCAGGTTGTGTCGGATCATGAATGCCGGGGCCCGCGGCACCTCTCCTGCAATCACATCGAGACTGCCTCCCACCCCTATGCATACTGGTGCACGCAGCTCCTGCAGATGGCGATGAATCCAGAATTCCTGCCGCGGGGCCCCCAACGCCACCAGCACGATGTCAGGGTCAGCGGCAGCAACCGCGGCCACCACCTCGGCCTCCTCGGAGGCCTGGAAGTACCCGTGCCGAACGCCCTTCACCCGCAGGCCCGGGTACCGGGACTGCAGCTTCCGGGCTGCCTTTTCGGCCACTCCGGGACGTGCGCCGAGCAGGAACAGGCTCCATCCACGCTGGGCCGCGCGGTGGGCGAGCGCCTGCGTGAGGTCTATCCCGGTCACTCGCTCCGGGACGCCTTTCCCCAGCTGCCTGGCCGCCCACACCACCCCTGCCCCGTCTGGCGTAACGAGGTCGGCCCTGTTGATGACCTCTCGCAACGCTGGCTGCGTCTGGGCGGCCACGATGATCTCCGCGTTGAGGGTGATGACCTGGCGCGGGGCACCTTGTGCCAGGAACCCCTCAATGCGGGTCAGCGCTTCGTGCATGGTCACCCGATCGACCAGGCAGCCGAGGATGTCCACCCGGCTTCGCTGCTCCTCTCTCTGCACGTCCTTCACCCCGCTACCCGCGCCGCAGGCTTCCCCGGCGCAGTCTCCCCTCAACCAATTATACACGTTAGCTGCCGTCTGCTCTCCTGCGCACCAGCCTCGGGGTGCCCCGTCGCGTCCTGCCGTCACGGTCTCCTCCTCCCCGTCGCCTGCTGCGGTGACGGCAACAGGAGTCCCCTTGCCGACCCTCCAGCAAGGGGACTCCCGCGCCAGGTCCTTCAGTTCTCGCTGCTTCCCCGGGGGTGACATCCCCGTCACCACCACGCTGCGGTTGGAAATCCGGGGCTTCCCTAGAGGGCGCCCACCCGGTTTACCGCCGCTTCCAGTGTGTGGTCATGGGCCTGCACTACCTTCTGGTTGGCCTCGTAGGCACGCAGTACGGCGATGAGGTCAACCATTTCCCGCACCGCGTTGACGTTGGACGCCTCCAGGTATCCTGCCATGAGGTTGGGGTGGGCAACCTCTTCAACCGCTGCCTGGTCAGCAGCCAGTGCGTTCCCGCCTACCTTACGCAGCTGCGCTGGCTGCGGCAACGTCACCACCCTCAGCTTTCCCGCTGGCTTTCCATCTACCGTCACCACGCCTTCGGCATCGATGGCGACCTCCCCTGCTCCCACCGCTATCGGGCCCTTGTCCCCCAGGACTGGATAACCCTGCCGGTTCTGCAGGAACCCGTCGGCTCCCACCTGCAACGCGCCGTCGCGGGTGAAAAGGCTGCCTCCCGGTGTTTGCAGCACCAGGTAGCCAGCACCGCCGATGGCCACATCCAGGCCCCGCTCCGTTCGCTGCAGCAGCCCGGCCGAGCTATCAGTGCGGGTCATGGTCACCGCCGCCCCCGTTCCCAACTTTCCGATGGGCGCCACCCGACTTCCGCCTGATTCCCCCGCACGATACATCAGCAGCTGCGGGAAGCTACTGCACACCACATCGTCGCGCCTGAACCCGGCGGTGCCGGCGTTGGCAACATTGTTGGCGATTACGTCCTGCCTGGCCGCCTGCAGGAGCATGCCGGAACAGGCCGTATACAGTCCCCGAATCATACCCTCTCCCCTTCCTGGGTCGGCATGAGCACAGGTCTCCAAAAAGACCTCTCCCTTGGGTGTATCGTGGCCCGGGGGCGCGCACTTGAGACTGTTCTGGCCCTGGAACACCACCGGTCGCAGACTCCCGGGAATCCGGCCGTTCAACGCGAAGGAGCCCGTCACCAGGCGCGACTGCTCTCGCGGTGACGGGCTTCTGTATCCAGCGCGGGGCCGGGACATGCCCCCTCTCCTGGGCACCCCGCTCGTGGTTCCCCCTGTCTGGCTACAAGACCCTCCTGGCCCCCGGGGTCTTGGCCCGCGCCAGGATAGACATGCTGTTGATGACTTTTCCCGTACCCAGCGCCACGCAGGAAATGGCGTTCTCTGCAACGTGCACCGGCAGCCGGGTCTCCGCTGCCAGCAGCGTGTCCAGCCCATCCAGCAGCGAGCCCCCACCGGTCATCATGATGCCATTGTTGAGGATGTCCGCCGCCAGCTCGGGAGGGGTTCTTTCCAGCACCTCTTTCACCGCATCGATGACGGCCTGGATGGGTTCCTGCAGGGCCTGCCAGGACTCAATGGCGCTCACCCTCACGATCTTCGGCAGACCGCTGACCAGGTCGCGTCCCTTCACCTCCATGTACTCGTCCTCACGGCGGTGGGCCGGGTAGGCGGTGCCGATACGAATCTTGATCTCTTCGGCGGTGCGGTCGCCAATCAGCAGGTTGTGGGCCCTCCGCAAGTACCTGATGATGGCCTCGTC
>JARYMO010000222.1 GCA_029907055.1 Syntrophomonadaceae bacterium
GGGGGGGCGGGCCAGTTCCCCGCCGTTACGGCTGCGGTGCGCGGCGCACGCCAGCGTCCGACGGTCGAGCTGCTGGTGCCCGACTTTCGGGGCCAGGCAGCTTCACTGGAGGCAGTGCTGGGCGCCGGCCCCGACGTGCTGGCGCACAACCTGGAAACGGTGCCGCGCCTGTACCCCCTCGTGCGGGCGGGCGCCGACTACCGCCGCTCCCTCGCCCTGCTGAGCAGCGCGGCCCGGTGGGGAGGCCGCGTAGCGGTCAAGTCCGGCATCATGCTGGGGCTGGGGGAAACGGAGGAGGAGGTGGCGGCGGTGCTGGGTGACCTGCGCCATGCCGGGGTACGAGCGGTCACCATCGGGCAGTACCTGGCGCCGTCGCTGGCGGCGCTGCCGGTCGTCCGCTATGCGCCGCCCGAGGAGTACCGGCATTGGGAACAGGTGGCCCGGGCCATGGGGTTCGCCTCGGTGCGGTCTGGACCACTGGTGAGGAGTTCCTACCAGGCGGCGCAGAGCCTGGCGGAGGTGCGGGTATGAGGTCGGCCTGGAGGTTGTTACGCGACGGTCCCGGCCATCCGGCCTGGAACATGGCGGTGGACGAGGCCCTCCTGCGCTCCCAGGCCCGGGAAGGAGGCCTGCCGGTGCTTCGCCTCTACACCTGGCACCCGCCGGCCATTTCGCTGGGGTACTTTCAGAAAGCCCGGGACTTCGACCGCCACGTGCTTGACCGTCTGGGTATCCTGGTGGTGCGGCGGATTACCGGCGGTCGCGCGGTGCTGCACGCGGGGGATGTTACCTACAGCGTGGTGGCCAGGGCTGGGACACACACTCCCCAGGGGGTGCGCGAGGCGTACCACTACCTGAACCGGGGCCTGTGCACGGCGCTGCGGCTGCTGGGAGCGGAGGCGGAACGGGGGGAGACGTCGCCGCGCGTGGCCCGCAGCGAAGCCTGTTTCGCGCTGGCGGCGGCAGGAGACCTGGTGCACCGCGGGGCCAAGTTCGCCGGCAGCGCCCAGGCGCGCATGGGCGACGCCCTGCTCCAGCACGGCTCCATCGCGGTGCGTTGCCAGCGGGCCCTGTTGGAGGCGGTCTTTCCCTGTCGTGCGGACGAGGGGTTGGACTGGTCGCGCGCGGTCACCAGCCTGGACCGGGTACTGGGGGGCCCGGTGCCCATGGACCGGTTGCAGGCCGCCCTCGTCCGCGGGTTTGCGGAGGCGATGGGGGTGGAACTGGTGCCATCCCGGCTCTCCCCGGCGGAGAGGGAACTGGCCCAGGCACTTGTGCGGGATGCCTCCCCGCTGGTAGAATGATGGAACGCACCGCGGGATTGACCCGTAGTGCACATCGGCCGGCGGAGCGGGAGGCCCGGGGAGGAGGCGAGAAACGATGGCTTCGCTGTCCCTGCGCACACACTGGTTCCACCTCTCCCTGCTGGTGCTCGTCCTGGCCGCCTTGCTGTGGTCGGGCATTGCCCCGCGGGACCGCCTGACGTGGTTCTTCGAGACCCTGCCAGCCATGGCGGCGCTGGTGGTGCTGGTCCTCACCTACGTTCACTTCCGCTTCAGTGCCTCCGCCTACCTTGCCCTCGCCACCTTCCTGGTGCTGCTGGCCATCGGAGGTCACTACACCTACGGAGAAGTCCCGGGATTCGAGCAGCTGCAGCAGTCCCTGGGTCTCAGCCGCAACTACTATGACCGCGTGGTGCACCTGGCGGGAGGCATTACCGGGGCGCTGGTGTTGCAGGAGCTGCTGGAGGCCTTCTCCTCTCTGCGGCGGGGGTTCTGGCGGGGGGTGGTAATAGTTGGCCTGGTGCTGGGCCTCAGCGCAGCGTACGAGATGGTGGAGGGACTGGCGTATGCCATGGTGGGTAAGAGCGCCGAGGCCTTCCTGGCCATCCAGGGCGACGCGTGGGATACCCAGTGGGACATGGCGCTGGCAATGCTGGGTGCGCTGGTGGCGGTGGCTCCGCCCTGGAGGTGGCTGCCCGCGTCGAGGGAGGTCGAGCGAGCCGGCACTCCCGGCCAGGCCGGGGCCCAGAGAGAGGGCTGGCGGGTCCCGCAGGAGAGGCTTGAGAAATGAGCCCCGCTCGCGTAGTATGGAAGCGCGGGGCTGGAAGAGACGGAAGCGCTCCCCCGTAACAGGGGTTGCCCGGCCTGTCATTCCTTGCTGACCGGCATTCCCGACCGCTTGCGCGGTAGGCAGCCCCCAGCGCTGGTTGGAGGGCACACGGCATTTTTCTCCGCCGCAGGCAGGCGCGGGGGAGAGGAAGGCGGCGCGGGAGCCGCCGGGCACGGGCAGCAAAGGTTCGATGGCGGAAGGCGGCTCTCCCGCCGTGGCGACGACGGTGCGGGCGGTGCAGACAGGACGAGGAAGAGGAGGCAAACATGGCGGAAAACAGGGTGCTGGTAGAAGTGTTCAATGGGGTCTCGGTGTCAGGCTGTGACTGTGCATCAGGTTCGTGCGGCTCAGCGGTGTGCGGGCCGGTTCCCGGCCTGGAGATGGCCACCGAGAACCTCAGGTTGCGACTGCAGGAGAGCCACGGGGACGCGGTGGAGGTGCGGTACATCGACACCACCGCCACCGGCCTGGCCCAGTTCCCCTTGGTGGCGCGGGCGTCAGCGGCGGGCTACGCATTCCCCATTATCGCGGTCAACGGCCGACCGGTGCTGGCCGGGGCGGTGGACGTGGACGAGGTGCGCAAGGTCATCGCGGAAGTGACGGCTGGCTGACGGGCTGACAGGGAAGGCAGGCAGTACGGGAAGGGGACCGTCGAACCGGGTGGGGCGGAGGGCACCGCACGGTGGGACGGTCCCTTTCCATTTCACTCGCGTTCACTCCCGGAGGGCCCTTCCCCGGCCAGCGATTCGACCAGCACCTGGAGGTAGAGGGCGCGCTCCGCCGGCAGGCACACGTCGACCCCCAGCGTTTCCTGCAGGTGGGAGCGCATCAGGACAGGGAAGGAAAGTGCGCTCAGCAGCTGCAGGGCCCGTGCGCGCAGGCGGGCCTGGTCGTATTCCGGCCGCACCTCGGCGAGGGCGGCGGTCACCAGGGGTATCCCCTCGCGGCGGAGGAAGTCGCGGTACTCGTCGACCACCGGGGTGCCCCGGAATGACTGGTTGACCATGTGGCGGGTGACTTCCGGGAAGTTGCAGAGGATCTCGAAAACGGCCCGGCACCCCGGG
>JARYMO010000223.1 GCA_029907055.1 Syntrophomonadaceae bacterium
ACGGTGGGCAAGGCCCGGGGGTACCAGCACTGCACCAAGAGCGGGCAGGGCTCGGCCGCCGTGCGCCTGCGCAATGGGCTCATCGTCGGGGCTCTGGCGGCGGTGAACGCCTTCGGGGACATCGTCGATCCCCTCAGCGGGCGCATCGTGGCCGGGGTGCGGGCCGACGACGGCGGCTTCGTCAGCACGCTGTCGCTGTGGAAGGACCGCCTGGGCCCGGCCGAGGCGCCGCTGGCCACCAATACCACCATCGCGGTGGTGGCCACCAATGCCAACCTGGACAAGAGCCGCGCCACCAAGGTGGCGCAGATGGCCCAGAACGGGCTGGCGCGGGTCATCCACCCCTGCCACACCATGTACGACGGCGACACCGTGTTCGCGCTGGCCACCGGCGAGATTTCCGCCGATGTCAGCCTGGTGGGCACGCTGGCCCAGGAGATGCTGGCCCAGGCCATCCTGCGGGCGGTGTACGCGGCCGAAACCACCCAGGGCCTGCCCAACTGGCGCGATGCGGCGCAGCCACCCGGGCGGCCCGGCCTGTGAGGGCGAAAGAGGTGCGTCAATGATTCTGGCGTTCGACGTGGGCAATTCCAACATCGTCATCGGGGTCTTCCGAGAGCGCACGCTGGTCACCCAGTGGCGCATCCGCACCGACCCGCAGAAGACGGCGGACGAGTACGCGGTGCTGCTGCGGGAGCTGTTCACCGCTGCTGGCCTGGAAATGGCCGAGGTCAGCGACGTGGTGGTGTCTTCCGTGGTGCCGCCGATGATGACCGAGCTGGAGCGCATGATCGGCAGGTACCTAGCCTGCACCCCCCTCATCGTGGAACCGGGGGTCAAGACCGGCCTGGCCATCAAGTACGACAACCCCCGCGAGGTGGGGGCGGACCGGGTGGTCAACGCAGTGGCCGCCTACGAGAAGTACGGCGGCCAGCGGCCGCTCATCATCGTGGACTTCGGCACCGCCACCACCTTCTGCGTGGTGACCGCCGGCGGCGAGTACCTGGGCGGCGCCATCGCCCCTGGCATCGGCATCTCCACCGAGGCCCTGTTCGCCCGCACTGCCAAGCTGCCGCGGGTGGAACTGGTGCGCCCGCGCAGCGTCATCGGCAAGAACACCATCATGAGCATGCAGTCGGGCATCATCTTCGGCTTCGTGGGGCAGGTGACGGGCATCGTCCAGCGCATGAAAGAGGAGATCGGCGAGGAGGCCCTGGTGGTGGCCACCGGCGGCCTGGCCCCCCTCATCAGCCAGGAGGCGGACTGCATCGACATCGTGGACCCGGAGCTGACCCTGGACGGCCTGCGGCTCATCCTGGAGAAGAACCGGTGAGCGAAAGGGGAGCAGGCAACCTGCGCATCGGCGGGCTGCAGCTGGCGGGCGCGGTAGTGGCGGCCCCCATGGCCGGCATCAGTGACCGCGCCTTCCGGGCGCTGGCCCGCGAGTACGGCTGCGCCCTCACCTTCACCGAGATGGTCAGCGCCCAGGCCCTGGTGCACGGCCAGGCCAAGAGCTTCCAGCTCAGCGAGGTGGAGGGAGAAGAGGGGCCGGTGGCGGTGCAGCTGTTTGGCGCCGACCCAGCGGTGATGGCCCGTGCCGCCCGCCTGGTGGTGGAGCGCGGGGCGCAGCTGGTGGACATCAACATGGGCTGTCCCACCCCGCGCATCGTGGCCAACGGCGAGGGGGCGGCCCTGCTGCGCGACGGGGAGCGGGCGCGGCGGGTGGTGGCGGCGGTGGCCGAGGCGGTGCCGGTGCCGGTGACGGTCAAGATGCGGGCCGGGTGGGAGGCGGGGTCCACTGCCTGCCTGGAGCTGGGACCGGCGCTGGTGGAGGCGGGAGCGCAGGCGCTGGTGCTGCACCCCCGCAGCCGCGACCAGTTCTTCGGCGGGCGGGCGGACTGGAGCCTGGTGGCGCGGCTGGTGCAGGCGGTGAAGGTCCCGGTCATCGGCAACGGGGACGTCCGCAGCGCGGCTGACGCCGCCCGCCTGCGCGCCGCCAGCGGCTGCCAGGGGGTGATGATCGGGCGCGGCAGCTTGGGGGACCCTTTCCTCTTCGCCCAGGCCGCCGCCGCCTTGGCCGGCGAGCCCCTGCCGGCCCCGCCCTCGGCCCGGCAGCGCCTGCAGGCCGCCCGCCGCCACCTGGAACTGCTGGGGGGCGCGTCCGGCAGCCGGTTGGGGGCAGAGGTGCGCCGGCAGCTGGGGTGGTACCTGCGCGGCTTCCCGGGGGCGGCCCCGGTGCGCGCCGCCCTGCACGCCGCCCGCACCTGGGGCCAGCTGGAAGAGGTGCTGCGTGCGGCGGAGCGCAGGGCGGAGGAGGTCCCTCAGACCACTGCCGGGTGAGTCGGCACGCATGCAGGGCAAGGGAGAACAGGAAGGCGGCGGGGAGGCCAGCAGGCCCCCCGCCGCCTGGCGTGAAGCCGCTGGTTTCGCCCGGGGTACGGACGGCCGCACCCTCCGGGCCTGGCACGGGGCGGCGCCTCCTGCCATCGGTTGCCGCCAGCAACGGGCGGTGGTATCATGGGGGCAGCAGTGTGCACAAGAATGTTCACATCCCGGCCGCCGGGGGAGGGGAGAGGGTGGAGTTCTACCGCATCCAGGACAAGATCGTCAGCCGCCAGAAGATCGAGGTGGCGGTGACCCGCATCCTGGAGATGCGGGCGCGCGGCCTGTCCCAGCAGGAGGTGGCCGACCGCCTGCAGGTGGACCGCACCTTCGTCTCCCGCCTGGAAGGGCTGGGGGAGATCCGCAAGGGGGCCAGCATCGCCGCGGTGGGCTTCCCCATCCAGAACAAGGACGAGATCCGCGCGGTGCTGGAGAAGGAAGGGGTCGATTTCATCCTGCTGATGAGTGAGCAGGAGCGCATCGACTTCGTCCACCGCCAATCGGGGGCCGAGCTGCTCAACCAGCTCATGGACCTCATCGGCCGCTTCCGCAGCTACGACACCGTGCTGTGCCTGGGGTCCGACCTGCGCCTGCAGCTGGTGCGGGGCATCCTCGACAACGAGGTGGTGGGCATCGAGCTGGGGCCCTCCCCCCTCACCGACGACTGCTGGGTGGACCCGGCCGAGGTGCGCCGGGTGGTGAGGGCCATCAAGGCGGGGAGGCCGGCGGGGCAGCGCTGAGCGCGGCTGACCCGGAGGACCCCGCGGAGCGGG
>JARYMO010000224.1 GCA_029907055.1 Syntrophomonadaceae bacterium
ACGATTCCCGCCACCGCGCACCCGGAGGGGATCCTCACCTGGCCTTCCCACTGCATCATCACTGCCCCCCTCCCCGCGAGGCCCACAGGCCGCGCAACCGGCGGTCCCGGTAGCCGGCACTGGGTACCGCCGTCCTGCCCGGTCCGCCGCCGCGCTCCCGCTCCTGCCCGTCTCCGGCGGCTAGAACGCCGCCAGGTACTTGTCAACTTCCCACGGGTGCACCTGCCGCTGGTAGGTCACCCACTCCTCCTGTTTCACCGCCATGAACGCGTTGTAGATGTGGTCTCCCACCGCACTGCGGATGACCTCGTCCTTCTCCAGTTCGCCCAGGGCCTCGGCCAGGTGTGCGGGCAGGTTGCCGATGCCCAGCGCCGCGCGCTCTTCGGCCGTCATGTGGTAGATGTTGCGCTGCACCTGCGCCGGGGGCTCCAGCCCCTTCTTGATGCCGTCCAGCCCTGCCTTCAGCATCACCGCCAGCCCCAGGTAGGGGTTGCAGGAGGGGTCCGGGTTGCGCACCTCAATGCGGGTGCTGAGGCCCCGCTTGGCCGGGATGCGGATGAGGCAGCTCCGGTTGGCGTTGGACCAGGCCATGTACACCGGCGCCTCGAATCCCGGCACCAGGCGCTTGTAGGAGTTCACCGTGGGGTTGGTGATGGCCGAGAAGGCCCGCGCATGGTGGAGGATGCCGGCGATGTAGTGGCGCGCGATATCGCTCAACTGGTCCGGACCCTGCGGGTCGTAGAACGCGTTCTGCCCGTCGCGGAAGAGCGACTGGTGCGTGTGCATGCCGGAGCCGTTCTCCCCGAACAGCGGCTTGGGCATGAAGGAGGCGTGCAGCCCATGGCGCTGGGCAATGGAGTGCACCACCAGCTTGAAGGTCATGATGGCGTCGGCCACCTTCAGCGCGTTGTCGTACTTGAAGTCGATCTCGTGTTGCCCGGGGGCCACCTCGTGGTGGGAAGCCTCCACCTCGAAGCCCATGTCCTCGAGGGTCATGACCATGTCCCGGCGCGCGTCTTCCCCGCGGTCGGTGGGACCCAGGTCAAAGTAGGCCGCCTCGTCGTGGGTACCGGTGGTCGGCCGCCCCTCACCGTCCAGCAGGAAGAGGAAGAACTCCACTTCCGGCCCCACGTTCATGATGAACCCCAGGTCAGCGGCCTCTTTCAGCACCCGCTTGAGGTTGTTGCGCGGACAGCCGGCGAAGGGCTTGCCGTCCGGGGTGTAGACGTCGCAGATGAGCCGGGCCACCGCCCCCACCGCCGGCCTCCAGGGGAACACGGCAAAGGTATCGGGGTCCGGGACCAGGTACATGTCCGACTCTTCGATGCCGGCAAACCCGGTGATGGACGAACCGTCGAACATGATCTCCCCGTTCAGGGCTTTTTCTAGCTGGCTGATGGGAATCGCCACGTTCTTGAGGATGCCCAGGATGTCGGTGAACTGCAGCCTGATGAACCTCACCCCGTGCTCACGGGCTTTCTCCATGATCTCCAGCTTGCGGTTCTCGTCCATGGTGTCACTCTCCTTTCTCGTCACCGCTCGGTCGCCCCACCTCGCTGGCCAGGATGACGGCCGCCGCGATGTCCTTGAGCGGAATGCCCTTGTCCATGCTCTGCTTCTGCATCGAGCGGTAAGCCTGCTCTTCACTCACCCCCAGGTTGCGCATCAGTATCCCCTTGGCCTTCTCCACCAGCTTGCGCGACTCCAGGGTGTCGCGCAGCCGCCGCACCTCCCGCCGGAGCTCCTCCACCTTGCGGCGGTGCAGCATCACCGCGTCGACGGCGGCACTGAATGCCCCCTCGTTGAAGGGACGGACCACGTAGTGGAAGTCGCGCAACTGGGGGTCGCGCGTGTCCGCCACCACCAGCACTACAGAGGCCAGTCCGTCCTCCTCGACGATACGGGCCGCCTCCAGCGCCCGCCCGCCACCCAGAGCGGGGTCCAGCACCACCAGCTGGGGGGAAGTGAGACGGACCTTGCGCAACAGGTCGGGGACACTGGTGGCCTCCGCCACCACCTGGCACCCTATCTGGGCCAGGGCATCCTTCAGGTGGCGGCGTTGCGTCGGGTTGGCATCGGCCACCACTACCTTGTACCTGGGCACGACTCCATCACCACCTTGCGCGAAAAAAGGCGTCACCCCTGACTGCAGCAGCACCTGCTCCGTCGGGGGGACGCCTTTGTCCCGCTCGTGTTGCGCCTGTTCCGTTTCCACACTCAGTATACCACGCGTGCCCCCGGGCGCAAGACGCGGGCAGAGCTTATACTGTATACCTGCAACGGCATACAGCCCCCGCCGCAGCGGACCTCGCAGCCGGAGCCGGGCGCCGGCCCGCGCCGGTTTCCTTGCGTTTCGTCCACGGGGGTGGTATACTGTTGATTTGTGTGGAGCACCCAGTGCTGCACTCGAATCCCAACGGAAAGGAACCAGGTACCACCATGTCATCTCTGAGAAACATCGGCATCATCGCTCACATCGACGCGGGCAAGACCACCACCACCGAGCGCATCCTCTACTACACCGGGCGCACGCACCGGGTGGGGGAAACCCATGACGGGGAGAGCGTGATGGACTACCTGCCCTACGAGAAGGAACGCGGCATCACTATCACCTCCGCGGCGACCACCTGCCGGTGGCGGGAAACCGACATCAACATCATCGACACCCCCGGCCACGTGGACTTTACTGCCGAGGTGGAACGCAGTCTGCGCGTGCTGGACGGGGCGGTGGCAATCTTCTGCGCCAAGGGCGGCGTGGAACCGCAGTCGGAAACCGTCTGGCGGCAGGCCGACAAGTACGGCGTACCGCGACTGGCTTACGTCAACAAGCTGGACGCCGTGGGCGCGGACTTCGCCCGCGTGGTGACCCAGATGCGCGAACAGTTGGGCACTATCCCCCTGGTGCTGGTACTGCCGACTGGCGAAGGACCGGCCTTTGACGGGGTCATCGACCTGGTGCGTATGAAGCTGCTGGTGTGGGACGGTGCCCTGGGCACCGGGCTGCAGGAGCGCGACATTCCGCCCGTGCACCTGGCGGCGGCTGAGCGCGGACGCCTGGCACTGCTGGAGACCCTGGCCGGCTATGACGAACAGGTCTTGGAGCTGTTCCTGGACGAGACCCCGGTCCCGGAAGCGGTGCTCAAGCGGG
>JARYMO010000225.1 GCA_029907055.1 Syntrophomonadaceae bacterium
CGTGGCGCATGATGCGCAGGAGTTCTTCGTCGCTCACCGGGTGGTAGAGGTGGGCGAGCCGGTGCCGGTAAGCCGCCATCCGCTGCAGCGCGTCCCCCAGGGTGCGGGGCACCACGCCCAGTTCCACCAGGCCGCGGGCGATGGAGTGGTATTCCGCCGCCAGGTAGCGCCGGCCCTGGCGGGCCAGGATGTGCCGTCCCACGTCGAAGGCCGACTCCAGCGCCCGGCGCAGGTAGCTCTCCGCCGCGGCCGCCTGCAGGGACCCGATGAAGGTCTCCTCCGGCTCGCGGGCCAGTTCCCGCAGGTAGCGCAGGCACTCGGCAATGAGGTCCAGCCGCTCCGTCACCAGTTTCCTGTCGAACACGTCCATCACCCCCTTTCGCATGTATGCGTGGCATTCATGGCGACACTCCCACATCTACCATCCGCGCTTGCCGACTGCGGGGGCCAGCGCTCTGGCGGCGGCCCCCGCCTCATTCCTTCGACTCCTCACAGGGTTCACCAGAATGGTAGCATCGGAATCGGCGCGGGGCAACGGGAACGGGAACCCACACGCTTGAGTAACGAGCGCCTGTCCCTCCATATCCTCGATGCGAAGGCTGGCATGCAGGCTCCGGCAGTCTGACACGCTCCTACCGATTGTTGCGTTTTGTCTTGGCCAGCTTCAGCGTGATCATGGTGATCATGGTGATCATGGCCAATCCCAGACGCCAATGGGGCGGTAGAACCGGAAAAGGAAGATAGTGAGAGGACATCCCAATGGCTTCAGCGAAATGATAAGGAAGGATGTCGGTCTTTCCAGTAATGCACTTCGATAGCGGGGGGAAGCCCACATGACTCGCTTTAACATAGTCAAGGCATGGGACATTGCTACGGGAATATGTGACTTTTTCACACCGCGGAGGGTGACCCTGTGGTGCACGGCTGTCTTTGTTGGGTGGCTAATGATGCTCACCGTGTTGACTGTGGTGACGCTGTTGCCAGGGAAGCGTGAGGGTGCCCGCTTCGATTACGACGCCTTCTACGCCGCGGGTGTCATCGCTGCGCTCGGCGACCTGCACCGCCTTTATGATATGGACTACCAGGGAGCTGTCCAACACCAGAAGATTGGAATCGATTCGCGCTCGCCGGTGTTCTTCATTAACACACCACTCTTCGCTCTTCTCATGGTCCCCTTCGTGGCCCTGCCCTTCGCTGCCAGCCTGTGGGCATGGCGAGCGCTGGGCCTGGTGCTGTTGATCTGGGGCATCTCCATGCTGGCAAAGATGCTCGGAATGTCACCCGCGCGTGGGGTAGCCGCGTTAGCCATTGTTCTGGCGAGTTCAGCCAGCTTCAATGTTTTTTTCATGGGCCAGAACACGGTTCTACTCCTCGTCATCTGGGTGGTTGCCTGGCGCTTGATGGAAACTCGCAGAGAGGGTTGGGCCGGGCTGGTGCTCGCCACGGGCGCAGGTCTGAAACCCCAGTTGTTCTGGTTGGCGCCAATAGTGCTGTTGGCGGAGCGAAGGCGGTGCTCGTTGCGTGCATTCGTGATGGGCCTGTGTGCGATTGGGGTCTCTCAGGTGGCGCTGGTCGGCATGGACGGGGTGCGGACTCTGGCGACGTTCCTCGCTTCTCCGGACTACGCAGCCCTGCAGGAGACCCATTGCTTGCCCAAGATGTACAGCGTGCTGGCTGTCCTGCGCTTCGTTTCCGGTATCCAGGTTCATCCCCTGCTGGCCTGGCCGGCAGTGGCAATTCCGCTTGCAGTTCTGGTGTGGGCAGCCGGTTGGCGTGCATCTTCGCATGAGAAGGGCAACGGAACCATCTTGGCGGCCGGGGTGCTGGGGACCTTGCTCGGGGCCCCGCACCTGTTCGGCCATGACCTTCTATTGGCTGTGTTTCCGGTGATGATACTGTACGCGCGGATGCAGGCCACCGGAGCATCGTTGTCTGTCCAGCGGTCGGTCCAGGTCGGGATATTCGCCCTGCTGGTCCTGGGGTGGGTGAACCAGTGGGCGATGTGGCGAGGCCAGATTACCCCGTCATTGGCCACCTTTCAGTGGGCGACCCTGATCCTGGTGGCGATGTTGATCCTTAACCTGACAATGCTGCGAGAAGCGAGACCCGAAAGACGTCAAGTCGCCGTGGGAAGTGATGTCGCACGGTGACCACGCGAGAGCAGCGGGCCTATACGGGGGCGTTTGCCCCCCGCCGCCGGTTGGATTATGATGAGGGGGAGCGAGGGCTCCCGGGCCGGCGGACCGCCGCGCGGACGGGGCCGGGGCGAGACAGGTCGCCACCGCTCGCTGGGCTGAGACCGACACCTGAAGGAGGTGAAGGCCCCGCGCCCCTGGACAGCGGCGCGGGGCAGGCATGGACAGGGAACTCATCGAAAAGGCCCGCGACCTCATCAACCGCAACCTCATCAGCACCACGCTGAGCACCGTGGACCGCGACTACAATGTCAACGTGGCCGTCATCACGGTGCTGGAGATGATCGACGACCAGACCATCCTGTGCGCCCGCTTCGGCGCCGACCGCACCTACGCCAACCTTACGCAGACCGGCAAGGGCGTCTTCCTGGTGCTGCTCACCGACGGCGAGACCAAGGACGGCATCCGCGTGTACGTGGAGCTGGCCGCCGACCTCACTGAGGGGCCGCTCTTCGACCGCATGCGCGCGCGGCTGGACACCAAGCCCTACCGCGATTTCCCGCTCAAGAACTGCCTGGTGTTCAGGATCACCGACATTCAGCCGGTGTCGACGCTCAAAAGGGCCTAGGGAGGACAGCGGGGTGCAGAACAAGGTCATGGTCGTCTTCGGCACCAGGCCGGAGGCCATCAAGATGGCGCCGGTGGTGCAGGCCCTGCGCAACGTGCCGCAGCTGGAGGTGAAGGTGGCGGTCAGCGCCCAGCACCGCGAGATGCTGGACCAGGTGCTGCAGCTGTTCGGCATCGAGCCGGACTACGACCTGGACATCATGCGCGCCAACCAGGACCTCTTCGGCATCACCGCCCGCGTGCTGCAGGGTATGGGAGAGGTCTTCCGCCAGGAGCGGCCGGGCATGGTGCTGGTGCACGGCGACACCACCACCACCTTCGCCGCCTCGCTGGCCGCCTTCTACTGCCGGGTGACGGTGGGCCACGTGGAGGCCGGCCTGCGC
>JARYMO010000226.1 GCA_029907055.1 Syntrophomonadaceae bacterium
GTCGGCGAAGTCCGCGGCGGCGAGGCGCTGGACATGCTGCAGGCGATGAATACCGGGCACGATGGGTCGATCACTACTGCGCACGCGAACTCCCCCCGGGACGTCTTGGCACGCACCGAGACCATGGTGATGATGGCGGGCATGGAGTTGCCCCTGCGGGCCATCCGCGAACAGATATCCTCCGCCCTGAATCTCATCGTTCACATCAGCCGCCTCAAGGATGGGACGCGCAAGGTGACGCACGTGACCGAGGTGCTAGGCATGGAAGGCGACGTCATCGTGCTGCAGGACCTCTTCGTGTTTGAACAGACAGGGATTGACGCCCGTGGCCGCGTAGTGGGGCGGCACCGGGCCACAGGTATTCGGCCCAAATTCCTCGAATCATTGGCAGCCAGCGGGATCGTCGTGCCTACCGACATATTCGAGGCTTAGGAGGACAGGCGATGCAGTACGCGGTAGCAGGTCTGGTATTCCTGGCCCTGATGTCGGCCATCGCAGGGCTCAAGATGTCCTCTGGCAAGAAGGGTGACATCCAGGATCGGCTCAAGACATATGCGGGGGCCGGACAGCAGGGCGGCGGTCCAAAGGAAAAGCTTACCCTGAAGGCGATTTTCCAGAGAATGGCGAGCCTGTTTTCTGCGCGACCGTCCACGGCAAAGCTGCAACTGGATCTTCTGCAGGCTGACATCCCTCTCAAGGCCGAGGAATTCCTCGCCGGGTGGATGCTGCTGTCGGTAGCGGTGCCCGTGTTCACCTGGCTCCTGACGCGCAACGTGCTCCTGACCATCATCTTGCTGGCTGCCTTCCTAGTCGCGCCGCGGGTGTATGTGCAGTACAAGAAAAAGGAACAGATCCGCAAACTGAACGAGCAGCTGGGGGATGCGCTCCTCATCATGGCGAATGCCCTCAGGGCTGGCTTCGGGTTCCAGCAGGCAATGGACACGGTGCGCAAAGAGATGCCACCCCCGTTGTCCACGGAGTTCGAGTGGACCTTGCGCGAAATCAGGCTGGGGACGACCACCGAGGAAGCACTACAGCACATGGCCGAGCGGGTGCGCAGCGACGATCTGGATATGATCGTCACGGCGGTGCTCATCCAGCGTCAGGTTGGTGGTAACCTCGCGGAAATACTGGAGAATATCGCCGAAACCATCAGGGAACGGACGCGCATCAGGGGTGAGATTAAGGTATTGACCGCGCAGGGAAGGATATCGGGATTGATAATCGGCCTGCTTCCAGTCGTCCTCCTGTTGGTCATCATGATGGTCAATCCCTCTTATATGAATACCATGCTGCAGAGTGCTATCGGGCCATACCTGTTGGCGGCGGGGGCAGTTTTCGAGGTCATTGGGTTTTGGTGCATCAAGAAAATTGTCGACATTGAGGTATGAGCAGGTGCTGAGCTTAACGTGTTGTACGCAGAAGTTTGATTGGGGGACTGGACGGTGGATAACCTTTCCTACCTGATAATAGTAGTCGCAGCCTTGGCTGCCACCTTCGCTGCTTTGGGCGTCTTCCGAGTTGTCTTCAGAGAACGGCTCGCGGTCGCCGAACGCCTCGAGCACTACACGGTGGACAAGAAAAGCGAGCACGGGGTATTCGAAGAGCTCAACCTTCCTTTCAGTGAGCGGGTGTTGAAACCTATCTGGAACAGTTTCATCGGCAACGTCAAGCAGGCGGTGCCCAAGGAAAAGGCCATGTCCTACGACCGCAAACTCATGCTGGCCGGGTACCCCCACGGAATGGACACCCAGACCTTCGTGATTCTCAAGTACGCGGTTCTAATGATCATGATACTCCTAGGGCTGCTCACCAAGTCGTTCATGTGGCTCCTCGTCCTCGGGGCCATCGGGGTGGTGGCCCCGGACATCTACCTCATCATGTGCCGGGCAGAGCGGGCGGAAAGGGTCTCCAAGAGCCTGCCGGATACCTTGGATCTGCTGTCTGTGAGCGTGGAAGCAGGACTCGGGTTTGATGCGGCATTACAGAAGATCACCGAGAAGATGACCGGCCCCTTGGCGGAAGAATTTGCCGCCGCGCTCAACGAGATAAAGGTCGGGAAGCCCAGGCGTGAGGCCATGCGCGACTTGGCCGACCGGCTGCAGGTGGACGATGTCAGCACCTTCGTGGCCTCGCTGGTACAGGCAGAGTCGCTGGGAGTGCCCATCGCCAACGTGCTAAGGGTACAGTCAGAGCAGGTGCGCTTGCGTAGACGCCAACGTGCGGAGGAGAAGGCGCACAAGGCCCCCATCAAGATGCTCCTCCCGATGCTGTTTTTCATTTTCCCAGCTATATTCATCGTGCTCCTTGGGCCCGCGGCCATCGAACTGATGAAGGTATTCGCCCCTGGAGGTCCGGGGCTGGGCGGATGACCATCCGCAACCACACCCGCCAGCTCGACCTCGCCTCCTACGCCGTCGTGGCCGCCTCCTTCGCCCGCCGCCTGCGCGGTTGGATGGGCAAGCGGCGGGCAGAGCTAGGCGAGGGGCTGGTCATCTACCCCTGCAATTCCATCCATTCCTGCTTTATGCGCTTCCCCTTCGACGCGGTGTTCGTCTCCCGGCAAGGGCGGGTGGTGCACCTGATGCAGGCCATGCCGCCCTGGCGGGTGAGCCCGGTGGTGCGCGAGGCCTGCCTGGTCATCGAGCTGCCCGCCGGCACGGTGGCTTCCACCGGCACGGGGATCGGCGATGAAATCATCTTCGAAGGCTGGCAGATACCTGCCCAGTGAGCCGCAGGGCCTCCCATCCTGCCTGGCCCCTCCCCACGCGCATTGACATTTCTGCCCCGCCGGTGCGAGAATATGGTCAGAAATCCGTCCGGAAGGGAGGGGTCGCCATGCCCTGTCATGAATACGTCCTCTACGTGGCATGGAACGGGCACAAGTACCGCATGGGCCTTTCCCCCAACCCCCAGGTCGACCTCTCTTTCCTCCAGCGCAACGAGCACTACGAAGAGATGGCCTACGTGTCCTCGCCGCTGCCCCTGGCCCTGGCCGAGTACCTGCTGGAGCAGGTGGCCAGGCCGGCGGAGCGGGTGGGCAAGGAATACGGCGGCGGGCTGAGACTGCCCTTCCTGGGCGGGCCGCGCCGGGCCGCGCGCGCCCTGGTGGCCCACAAGTTCCGCCAGGTGCGGCGG
>JARYMO010000001.1 GCA_029907055.1 Syntrophomonadaceae bacterium
CCCGCACGACCCATCCGCACCCGTTCCTCGGGACGCTGGAGCAACCAGCGCAGGCGTTGGCGGAGACTCTCCTCGTCTCCCCGCGGGACAAGAAAGCCGGTGATCCCATCTTCGACCGCTTCGCTAACCCCGCCCACATCCGACGCAATGACGGGCAGCCCGGCCCGCATGGCTTCCAGCACGGTGAGGGGAAGGCCTTCATAGCGCGAAGCCAGCACGAAGACGTGGCTGCGTGCCAGCCGGCGCACAACGTCGGTCTGCGCCCCCGAGAACGACACGCGGTCGCTGGCACCGAGTTTTGCCGCCAGAGCCTGGCTCTGCTGCATCAAGGGCCCATCGCCCACCAACTCGACCTCGAAGTCAGGCACTCCCTTCAGTGCGGCAACCGCCCGGATAAGCAGATCCTGGTCTTTTTGGGTGGCAAACCGCGCCACCATGATCACCCGCACCGGGGTCCCGGTCCCCGGCTGGGCCACGAGGTCTTCGCCGACATCAGGAATCCCGTTGTGCACGGTCACCAGTTGCTCCTCGCGCGCCACCCGCCAGCGGAGGGCCAGGCTCCGGTCGTAGTCGGACACGCAGATGATCTTGCTGGTACAGCGGGCTGCAAGTCGTTCAACGTCTGCGTAGAATCGCCTCTTTCCGGCCGGCACCCCTTCCGTGAAGGCCCACCCGTGAGCGGTGAACACTGACGGGATCCCGCACCTGTGGGCGGCCAGCCTGCCCAGCACCCCGGCCTTGCTGGAGTGGGTGCAGACGAGGTCCGGCTTCAGCTTTCGCATCAGCACCCTCAGATTATTGAAAGCGCGCAGGTCGTCCAAGGGCGAAATGGGCTGCATCAGGGAAGGTATCGCGAAGACCCTGATGCCTGCCGCAACCAGACCGTCCCGCAACCAGTCGGGGTTGCCCATGGCGACGGAGACTCTGAACGTGCTGGTCTGCCTGCTAGCCAGCTCAAGAAGGTGTGCCTGCGCCCCCCCAATGACGCCTTGACTGATGACATGCAGCACCCGCGTTTTTGTGCCTTCCATGGGCCGTATCGTTCCTTCCTGCGCCGGGTCCATTTTAACACGGGGGTCAGTGTTTCATCGCCACACGACTGTGCCTATTGGGCTCGCGTCCACACCGAGCGTCTGCGGCGACAGCCACTCCCATCTCCTGCGCCCACTGTGTTCAGATACCACTCGCCGCCACCGTGCACACCACTTGCAGGGTTCTTGCCGTGGAGCATTCCGGTTTGCCCCGCCGCAAGATCATGTCACGAAACATGACGGGCTCAATGAGTCCCGCCCTGCGCCTGCGATCAGCTTCCCTGCAATATGCGCTGGTAAAGAGTCAGGTGGGCCTGCGCAGTATGTGATATGTCGAAGTTCACAACCCGTTTGAATCCTCTCTCTCTCAGCTCTTCGCGCATGGCTGAGTTCGACAGAACACGTTTCAGTTCCTGGGCAAGCCGCTCATCGTCTCCCGCGGGAAAGAGTATACCAGCCTCTCCGACGGTCTCTCTCAGCCCAGGAACCGCAGAGGCCACCACTGGGAGCCCGCTTGCCATGGCTTCCACCACCGACAAGGAGAACCCTTCCCACCGGGAGGACTGGACATAGACGTCGCACGCTTTCATTATGCGAGCAACGTCGCTGCGACGGCCAAGAAAGTGAACCCTGTCTTTCAGGCCCATGGAAACCACCTGTGATTCCACCAGCGGTCGGGTGGAACCGTCACCAACCAAGACCAAATGCGCATCCTCCAACCTTCTCATGGCCCGCAGCAAAGTCGCATGATCCTTTTCTTCCTCGAATCTGGCCACTGAAAGCACTATGGGGCCCCCACCGCTACCCACGAGAGCCTCCCGAGTCAGCGCAGTCGCTGTGCCAAATTGTGATACCGGGATCCCGTTGGGGATTACGTGCACTATTCCCTCAGTCTGTGGCACCCAGGCCTGCAGCGAACGTTGCACGGCATCGCTCACGCATACAATTGCTGCGTACTGCATGTACATCCATCTATCCACAGGCCGAAGCAATGCTTTTCTCCTGTGATTGTGGGTGCTGTGCTCCGTGGTGATAAGAAGAGTCCTGCGCCGAGCTGTCCTCAGGGCAATAGGCACCCACAGTTGCGCCGGAAACAAGTGTACATGGATCACGTCGTAGTCGTCCCACCCAAGCCGCCGTCGGAGTCCGTCAACCTGCAGTGGACTGCGCAAGCGGCCCTCAGCGAAAGTTATGGAGAATATTCCTTTCGCCCGGTACTCCAGCACGCTGTCCGTCCGCTGAAGGGCGTGGATGGAAACCTCACAGCCGGACTCTCTCAGAGCCGAGACCAGATTGACGAGGAGCGTTTCTGCGCCTCCCACCTGTAGGCTATTGATAATGTGAAGTACCCTCACGCAGCCACTCCTCTTGAGAACAACCTGATGTATCGATTGCACAAGCATTTATGGCACGCGAATCTGAACAGGAATCCCTGACTTTGCCACCGAGAGGAATTCTCCAGACGTGCGCTGTGTCGACTTTCGAACGCCAGTTATACTGACCGCTGTCGTCACACGACACGAGACTATAGCGGGTCCGTCGTTTCATCCAGCGCCACCGCCTCCAAAGAGGTGCTGCGAGGATTTCCGGTCTGCACGAATGCCATAGGAGTCCGCTCTGCGGCTGACGTGCGGAATTTATTGGCGGCAGGCGCAAGCCACGATCTTCGCCATGTTTCCACGCAAGCATCTCCTGTCCTCATTGATTGCATGAAAATCCCCCTTCTCTTGGTCGGGGCTGGGCCAAGGCCGCCATCACATTCCTCACGAACGTCGGCAGATTTAGTACCGCACGAATTACCATCCAGTAATGATGCTATGAGCGGGTAAAATCTTCTAAGAGCGCAGCAGTTGCGGCCACTGCTTCCACAAGGAGTGCCCGGCCTAGAAGAACACATAGTCGTAGACAATAATGGAGATATGAACAACATGATCAATCGTGATGACAGGACATCACCTTGAATCGCCACCATCTTCGCTGGCCCCGCCAGTCAGAGCTATCATCTTGCACCGTCAGCACTCCCGACCAGGGGGAATTCTAGCCCCTGCTACACGGAACTACACTACGCGTTCACGCTCGAATTTCAACGGCTCAAGCAGACCAAGACCACTACCCTCTGATGCATATGAGCGATTCTCACTTCAACAAGTCCTGTCATGTCCAATTCCAATGACAAGGCCGACAACAGCGCGTCTTACCCATGCACACCCCTACTCACTTCAAACCATTGCGAGGAGTTGCCTTAGGCTGGCGTTGAAAAGCGTCTACGTATGAACTTGATGAACTTGCCGCAACAACGCCGCGGCCTTCGTGAGTCGTCAGGCGAGCGTGCTGCCCGCAAATATCAGCCTCCTTCTCTCCTGCCGATAGGTGCAAACTATATACAAAATAGACAATGTTGCAATGTTAACTGACATTCCTCCGTTTCGTCTTGATTTCATAAGCGTTGCCAATCCTTCTTGGCTTCAATCGCAAACCTCCTAACCTTGTTCGGGACCGCATTACCACCTGTCGGATTACGACTATCCCCGCAAACACATGAGAACACACCAGAGCAACAATCCTTGGCAGAACTTGTCGCCAGTTCTTAAACCGAACGGCGACTACAAGCATGTCAAAACGGTACTGGGCTAAATGATAGGCAACAAGAATCGGTACACCCAAGTAGCCTATCTTGTCAGCATGCTTTGAGAAAATGCGATGCAACGCAAACTTCCTGTTCTTGGAGTAGGTTTTCGACAGCGACCCGGGCCGAACCATGTACTCGGCGAGAGGCTCTGGGACATATACCCACTTCGCTCCTCCGCGTAGCAGCCGAAGCCACACATCGTAGTCTTCTGCTTCCCCTTTCAGCACTTCATCAAATCCTTGGATACGGCGGAAGAGTTCGGTGCGGCCGACAGTCATGGCAAAAGGCACCGTCTGCCAAAGCAAGTGCAGATACTGGCGACTTCCTGGGGCTGCAAAGCTCTGATGAAGCGCTGGGCGTTCTCTGAGTCGGCGCCCCCCCTCGTCGATATAGAAGTAGTTGGATATTGCCAGATCGGCTCCACTCTCAAGTCCGTCGATCATCACTTCGAGTCTACGGGAATCCCACTTGTCGTCAGCATCCAGAAACGCAACATATTTGCCCCTGGCAAGCTGAAGACCCGCGTTGCGCGCCGCTGCAACCCCCCTGTTGTCTTGCGAGAATACTCTGACTGAGTCTCCAAACGTTTTAAGAATGGCTGCAGTGTCGTCAGTAGAACCGTCGTCGACAACAATCACTTCGAGGTTAGCGTAAGTCTGACTGAGGGCACTCTCTATCGCTGACCGAAGCCATCGCCCGCAATTGTATGTCGGGATTATCACGCTGACCATAGGCCTTGACATGCTGGAATCACCGCTTCCCACCAATGAGTAGTCGCGGAGGCTGAAATGGTCCGTCCTCCAACCGCTATCTGCCGGACTCCCAATGGTTCTCCTTCCTCAACCATAATCCGCTTCATCCATCATGATGCTCCGCTGACCTGGTGGCGCCCCTGCGCCCTTATCGCGAATACCCTCTTGTCCATTTATTTCCTTCTTGCAGCTGCCGAACAACATCAAGAACTCTTACCCTTCAACAACAGGACGCGCAAGGTCCTCAACAGCACGACGACATCAAGCACTGCAGACTGCCGTTGAATATAGAGCAGATCGTAACGCAGCTTGTCTTCCGGAGCGGTGCTGTACCTGCCCTCCACCTGCGCCAGACCCGTGAGCCCACAAGGCACCCTGTGCCGGTAAGCAAATTCCGGTAAGGTCCGGCAGTATTCGTTGACGAAGTGCGGGCGTTCGGGACGGGGCCCCACGAGACTCATATCTCCTACCAGCACATTCCATAGCTGGGGCAGCTCGTCTATCCGGCTCCTCCGCAGGAACCGCCCAACCCTGGTCACCCTGGGATCCCCTTCGCTCGCGAGTACGGGACCGGTATCCTTTTCCGCGTCCGCCCGCATGGTGCGAAACTTGTGTACTCTGAATATTCGGCCGTCCTTCCCTAGCCGCTCCTGCGAGTAGAACACCGGCCCCGGGGAGTCTACCCTGACCAGCAGCGACACGAGTGCGAGCACGGGGCAAAGCAGGACAAGGCCCGCCGCCGCAACCACGATGTCGAACACCCGCTTCCCCCAGCTCAGATACCCCGGGCCCGAAATACCCTGCAGCAGTAGCAAGGGTACGTCGCCGGCATTCACCAGCCCTGCCCGTTGCAGCATGATGTCCTGAACGCGAGGCTGAATGAGGACCGACTTGCGGGTCTGGACGCAGTATTCTACGATCGCCTCTCGAGTCCCACTATCAAGTCCGGCACCGACGATGACCGCCGCCACCTCGCGAAGAGACGAACTGGTTTCCGCCAGGCGGTCCCACAGGGCGTGCGAATCTCCCTCACCGGTCAAGGACACGCTATCAGCCACGAAGAACACTCGTCCCAGCTGGTCGGCGACGGCGTGGCGCAATCGCTCGATCTCGCCCTCTGCTCCGACAATGACGGCCTTCTTCGGCGCTCCCGCCAGCAACGCCTTTCGCCACACCAAGGTACGCCAGACACCGAGGAGAAGCAACTGAAAGACGGATGCCATCGCGAACACCGTCCGCGGCACGGCAAACTGTCGCAGGAGGAATGAAAGCCCCATGTTCACCGCCAGCGAGAGGCCGACGATGCAGACCAGCGAGGCCAGCACCTCGTCGAAATCCGAATATTCCGAGTAGAAGCGGTATACCCAGCTCAGCACGACGAATGTAGCGATAAACCAGGGTACCATGGTCAGGAAATCCTCGAGGTTCTCGGTCGGGATTCGCAGGCCGAATTTCAGCAGAAAGGCAATGAGAAAGCTCCCCAGGAACAACAGAACATCAATGGCTCCAACCAGTACTTTTCTTCCTGAACCGACCACGGATGTCCCTCCCGGTTCTCAATGGACGTTCTGCCAATGCAGCCCATGCGTGCCGTAGCAGTGAGTCAACGCAAGACGCGGGGGCCGATTGTTCGCCCCGCGCAATTCAGTATCGAGGCCACCCTCCGAGTGCTCGCCGGAAACGGAGGGGGCGGGCACTCCTGCAGGCCCCCTGCGTGGCCCTCTCGCCAGCACCCCAGCTTGCCGCCCTGTTCCCGCCCTATATGGTACCATAATGGCCCCAGGAGGTGCCAAGGCGTTTGCCTCTCGGCGCGGCGGCGTCAACCGGGCCATTCATCCCGACTGCTTCAGCCGGTCCCAGAACTGAGTTCAATCCCGCAACGGGCATCCAAATGCTCCAACCCGCACACTTCGAAATCGTTGCCCGGCACGTTTCAGCGCAGTGTGTTGCCTGAACACAAGAAGGGCCCGCGTACAGCGGGCCCTTCTCCAATCGGACGCTGTGGTTTCGCTGGTTGCCTTCGCCGTCCCTTCACCAACGCGAGCAGCACCTCCCAGCGGGTCAACGTCACGAATCCACGGAACACTTACCACTGCTGGGATCAAATGCGAACTGGGCGGCAAAGGCACGGCAGACATCGGCTGCAGGCACCAGCACCCTGCCAGACACCAGTTCGGCAGCAGCCTCCATGGGCACTTCGACGCCGTTGACTCTCATCGTCCGACTGCCGATGCTGATCTGCAGCGCCTTGGCAGGAGTGAGCATGGAGACTGTGCGGGTAGCGGCGTCCCAGTGAACATCGCCCGCACTCACCCCCAGCATCTGGGCAACATCGCTGACGGCAACGAACACCTTCCCCTCCCTCAGAAATGGGGCAAAGGCCATCGGCCGCTCTTCCCCATCCACTTTCATGGTGGTACCCCCAATGGTGAACGACGAGACGATTTGGGTTCCCTTCGGCGGCGCCGTATTGCAGTAGGCGACCGCAGCTTCCGCGGCCGACACGAACGGATTGCCCATGGTGATGGCATCGACCGCAGATCCACCCACCGCCAGCATCACCGGCCCGGCCGGCACCGTGCGGTCCAGGGTCAGCAAGATGTCAGACACTGCGATGGTGCTGGGCTGGGTGCTCCCGCCCCGCAGCAGGATGGTGAGAATATTGCCGCTGACCATGGCCGAAGGGGAAGCGAGTTCGAGGTCGCCTGCGGTCACGTTCACCGTGGGACGCGCAGCGAAAGTGACCCCCGTCGGCGCAACCACCACCAGCCGCCCTTGTGTGCCCCGTACCACTGCCTGCAACGCCTCCGGACCCGCCTCGCGGACGACCAGGTCAGCGGCGGGCTGGGCCTGTCGCCCGGCTCCGACCGTGCGCGTCCCCCCGACCTCCAGCGAGAGCGCCCTGGCAACGCGGGCCACCGGCACCTGGGCAGATGCTCCGGCCGTTCCACCCACCGTGAGGATGACCTCGCCTTCGCCAGTACCCAGCGGCACCGTCACGGCCCCACGTTCGAATACCACCCTGCTTGCCCGGTTACCAGCCTTCAAGACCGTGTAGCTGACCAGCCGCCCCTGGGAGTCTTCTGGTATGGCTCCGGACCCCAGCACCACGTCGCCTTCAATCACCGTCGGCACTGGCGCGCGGTTCCAGGCCAGGCCGGGCGGCAGTTCCAGGGTAACGGTCCTGCCTTCCTCCAGGCTTCCCGCCCCCAGCTCCCTCACCTCCACCGCGGCTACCCCTGCATCGAGGCGACCAGTGTAGACCTGCAAGGGAGATGCCGCTCTCACCTCGAGCCCGGTTTCCCGCGGCAGACTTGGTTGTGGCGCCGGCCGCGGTGCACATCCGGACATCAGCAGGGCCATCAGGCCTGCCAGCAGGAACGCTGGCAGACTCATGCGTACTCGTCTGCGGCATTTCTCCACCTGGTTGGTTCGCAAGGGATTGCTCATGATATCCCCTCCATTCTGTTCCCGTGCTTGACGGCGGCCTTCATCGCGCTGTTATACTACCATGATAGCATGCCGGAAGAGATGTCCCGACCGTTGGTGAGAAAAAAGCATGACGGGCGCCCCATCTGGGCGCCCGTCATGCTTTTCTCGTGATTGTTGCGCTGCTCCTCTGCCACGCCCCTCAATGTCCTGACGCCGTGGACGGCGATGCCAGGTATGCCCAGGGTTTGGCAAAGGCCATCTTCATGTAGGCGTGCTGGGCAGCGATCTCATCGGCTCCTGCCACCGCCGCAGCCAATGCCTTTTCGGCTGCCGTTACCTCCGCCAAGGTGCCCACCCCCACCTCGTAGCGCACGCGGGCCACCCGCAGGTTCTCCTGGCACACGCTGATGCCAGCCATGGCAGCGGAGTAGCCCTGCTCCAGCGCCTGCACCGCGTAGTAGAGGTTGCGGGTCAGCAAGGCAAACGTTTCCTCGGCGCTCATGGCATCAAGGCCTGCCTGCTCGACCTCTATCTTGCGCACCTGGTACGGAGAATACTGGCCGCTGTACAGCGACATGTCCTGCAGAATCTCCCGCATCTTCACCGTTTGCCGGGCCAGCCACAGGCTAGGGGCGCCCTCCAGGGCGCGCCGCACCTCGTAGTCAAGGCTGTCGATGCGCAAGGGCTGGAACGACAGCTGGTCGACCAGTATCGGCCTGTCCTCCGGCCACAGCCCCACTGCCTGGTTGAACGCCGCGTAGGCCTTCTCCACCTCGGCACGCGCGCTGGCCAGGGATGTCTCGCCCGATGTCAGCTGGGCCTCGGCGGCGGCCAGTGCACCTCCTGTTCCCATGCCGACCTGGAACATCGCCCGGGAGTCCTGCAGCCGCCGCCTGGCGTCCGCCAGAGCCGCCTCAGCGGCCTCCTCCCTCGCCAGCGCCACCTGGACCTCGCGGTACTTCTTGGCGGTGTCCAGCACCACCGTATCCCGGGCCGCCTGCTCGGACCGTTTGCTCATCTCCCAGGTGAGATCGGCGGCTAGGAACTGGGCCCAGGGGACCTCGACGATGGAGGAGCCGGCTGGCTCCGAGGGTACCCAGTCGAGCCCGCTCGCGCTGTGGTCACGGAGCTCGCCCGTGCGTTCAACCTCGCGGGCAGCCTTGAGCACCGCCTCGCTGTGGCGCATTGCCATGGCGGTAGCCTGTTCCAGGGTGAGCTGCGGTCGGGCGGGTTCCCGGGCCTGCACCGGTGTCATCGCGGCAGTCGCGGCGAGGGCCAGGCACAGCAGCAGGAAGACCGCCCGGGCAGCCCCGCTGAGCCCACGAAATCCAGACCACCACTCACCGCCGGCACGTCTCATGGTCATGTTCCCCCATTTCTCCAGTGGATACCGGGGAGCCCCCGGTTTCCCCCAGTATACCCTCCGCCGACCCGCCGGTCAATGCATGCGAGGTGAACTGCAGCAGGCGAGTGCAGGGGCAGACCGGCGGCGGCCTGCCCCTGGCTTCTCTTCAATCCCGGTGGCGCTTCCCGCCTTTACTCAGTAGGCGATTTCCACCTTGGCCCACTGGGCGTCGGTAGCCTCCTCGACCCTCAGGATGGTGTCCCGCTCCACGATGCGGCACCCGGCCACCATCACCTCGCTCCCAACGAAGCACTTGCAGTCCAACATCTCCCCGTTGGCCACGATGACCGGCCGCTTGGGGCTGAACGGCCATTTCTGGATATGCCGGACCTTGACCCTCGCCCCGTCGAAGCCCGTGCGTCCGGGAAGGTACGAGGTCACCACGTCGGCATCGGTGACCAAGCGGAGGACAGAGGCGCTGGTCGCGTACAGCCTGACCTGTCCGGCCTGGGTCAGTGCTCCGGGCTCCAGCTCGACTTCCACGCTCACCTTGGGGTTGATGGCCGCCTGGATCGTGAGGGCGCGCGAAGGATCATAGAACCCCTCGGCGACCGGCTCGCCCTCCGGCGGCTGCTGGACGAGGGTGGAGATGCGGATCGTCCTCGTCACGCTGTCCCAGCTGACATTGGTCTCCATGGACTCAGCGATAAAGCGCAGGGGCACCATGGTGCGTCCGTTGATGATCATGGGGGGGACATCCAGCATCATCTTCTGCGTGCCTCTCAGCGCCTCCCGGTCTCCGATCTTCAGCACGATGGTCATTCCACCCTTGGTCCCGATGACGGTCTTGGTCGCCTGCTGCCACTCCAGGTGCACCCCCAGCGCCTCGAAGATGCTGCGCAGGGGCACCAGCGTACGCCCCTGCACCACCTGCGGCGGGGTGTCAAAGCGCAGCGGCTCGCCGTTGAGCCGAACGGTGATGGGCCTGGTCTCAGCCATTACCGGCGGCGCCAACAGACCTGCTACCACCAGGCCCACCAGCAACGCGGCCAGCGCAGCCCGCCGCCAGCCTGCTCGTATGGCTCCGTGCATCCCCGACCACCTCCAGTCATCGCGTGTTCGACAGTCTGTAGTACAAAACGGCGGGGAGCCCGCATCCTCAAGGACCGGGCTCCCCGCCAGCTCCGTCATCATCCGCTCCTGCGTTTCGACTGCATGCCTTTCATTTCAACCGTCTTCAGTCTGGCTAGAACGTCACCGTGACGGTCTGGGTCGCCGCATCCCACGCGATGTCGGCTCCGAACGCCTGGGCCACGAAGCGGATGGGCAGCATGGTCCGGCCGCCGGTGATCTCGGGGGCAGCGTCCATCATGATAGCGGCGCCGTTCAGCAGCATGGTCTTGCTGCCAATGGTCATCTGCACCACGCGGTCACCCTTGATGATGGTGACGGTCTTGGACACCGCGTCCCAGATGATGTTGTTGTCGCTGACGCCCACGGCATTGGCCACGAAGCGGACCGGCAGGAAGGTGCGGCCGTCCTTGATGTAGGGAGCCACGTCCATGGTCACCGCTTCGCCGTTGAGGGTGTAGGTGGTGCTGCCGATGGTGAACACCGCGGTGCCGGTGGTCTCACCGGGAGCCGGGGTCACCACGACCGCCGCCACGAACTTGGCCACGTACTCGGCATCCTCGAATACCAGATTGTCTGCCCCGTTTTCCATCAGGTCTTCATTCACAGCCGTCCCACCCGCGCTGACCACCAGGGTGCCCACCGGCACGGTGCGGTCAACGGTGAAGGTGATGTTGCTGATCTTGATGGTAGCGGCTTCAGAGCTCTCCGCCTTGATGGGGATGACCAGCACCCGGTTGCTAGTGGTGCGGGTGATGGAGCCAAGCTCCACGTCGCCCGCGGTGACGGTGACGGTCGGGACCTTCGACCATGCTACTCCGGACGGTGCGGTCAGTTCCAGTCTGCCACCGTCCATCAGGGCCTCGGCCTTGGCCTCGACGATGGTGATGTCCCCAGCCGGCTGGTCCTTGATGCCGATCTTGACCTCGTTCTCGCTGCCGGTCACCGTGATGGGAGCGAGCACCTTGGCCACCACGACGTCACCAGACACCCCGGCGCTGCCACTCACCGTGACCACCAGGTCGCCGGGGGCCATGTCGACCGCCAGGTCAACCTCGATGTCCTTGATGGTGATCTTGCCAGCATCATTTCCGGTGTTGTCAATCTTGAACTTCAGCTGATCGCGGTCACTGTTGAGCGTAACGCCCTCGACATCCACACCGCCTTCGGTATCGAAGGTGTAGCTGTCTTCCACGAACTTGGCCTTGTCGGGAAGGGTGAGTATCACGGTGCGCCCGTCAACCAGGCTGTTTCCGGCGGCCTCGTCGATCACGATGTCGCCGACTTCCTCGGCCAGACGGCCAGCCAGCACCTCGGTGGCGTTCTTGGCCTCCACGGTCACGCCGTAGTCAACGTACTTGGCAACCACCAGGCTGGAGGGGGAGAAGGTGGATTTGCCGCGCACGGTGACCTTGACGTCGCCGAGCTTGGCCTCGGTGGAGTCAACGTCGATAGTGGCGCGGAGCCGCATCAGTTTCTTCCCCGTGGTGCTTGTTGCACCATCCGTGTCGTGACACCTGACGTACAGGTCGCGACCGTCCACTTCGTAGTACACCTTGCCCGTAAGATCCTCGCCGTAGGTGATATCATAGACCTTGCCGCCCGCGAAGGACACCCACGTAAATCCCTTGGGCAACGTGAAGCGCAGGCTCTCCGGGTCTTCTTTCAGCGCACCGGCGGTGTTTTCCTTCATGTTGATGATAATGGCACCAGCGTCGCTGCCAGACTCGGTAATCTCCTTCACGTCCGGGACGGACAGTGCCACTTCGCCGTCGCTCAGCTTGGCGATGGTGAGTTCACCACCCACGAACTGGCCGGACAGCGCGGTGATGGTGGCCTTCACCTCACCGGAGGCACTGCTCGGGATATCCATGTTCAGCTTCAGGTAGACGTCCACATCGGTATTCTTAGCGTAAACGGTGAGCTTGAGTTCATAGTCGGAACCAGAGACCTCTTCGTAGAAGAGATCAGTGCCGACCTGCAGGGAGTTGTCGTTCACCCCGTACACACCGCTGACGACACAGCTTGCAATATTGAGGTCATAGTCGTCCGACGGAAGTGAGATGATGGCGCTGCTAGTGGTCGTCAGGGGATCAAAACGGATGTGGATCTGCCCTGACATCTGTCCCGTATCGCCAGCGGTCAGCGTCGGAGTCGTCAGCATCTGGTAGGTGGTAGCCGCCTGTGCCGCCGGGATGCCTACGAACAGCGTCGCCAGCATCGCCAGCACCAGCAGCAGGGCGAGCTTGCTGTTTCTCGCTTTGCGCAAGTGTTTTCCCTCCTCTAGTATGTGATGTTGATTGAGGTAATCGGGGCCTCCTGCCCCAGCTGGAGGTGGTCGCCGGGACTGCCCGGCATCGCGGCCTATACCTCTCATCCCTCCCAACCCTGGCCGGCCGGGAACCGACCGGTGTCTCCCGCCATCCGCGTGCGGTGGGTTCCCTCCCGCCCGCGGCGCGGGGTCGTCGCTGGAGGCGGCGGCCGCCCTGGCGGCCTTCGCTGTTCCAGTATACCCTATTGGACACGCTGGCAGCCAGTGATGTTCCCGGGCCCGATTCAAAATCTCACCCGATCCGCAATGGCCGGGCCGGTGCGCGGCGAGCTGCACGACCATGTATGGAGTCATATATTATATAATAGATGCTGCGGTACGCGTTCCATGGCACATGACCTTTTTCGAGAACGGAACAAAACCCCGAAGGCCGGTGTCTAAAGAGGTAACCGGGTCCGCTCGGGTGGCAGGAGAATCCAGTATGAATCAAGGGATGGACCCCTTGGTGAGCAAGCTCCGGCAGGGGGACGCCGGGGCCTTCGAGGCGCTGGTAGTAGCCTACCAGGACCGGGTGTTCACCCAGTGCTATCACCTCACCGGGAGCCTGGCCGACGCGCAGGACCTGGCGCAGGAGGTGTTCCTGCGGGCATATCGGGGCCTGCATGCGTTTCGCGGTGACGCGGATCTCGGCACCTGGCTGCACCGCATCGCCGTCAACACCTACCTGAACGGACGGCGCAAGTACAGGCCCGAAGCGCTGTTTTCACTGGATGACCCCGTTCCCGGCACCGACGGCGACCTGA
This sequence comes from Syntrophomonadaceae bacterium, assembly GCA_029907055.1. GTDB lineage: Bacteria > Bacillota > Syntrophomonadia > Syntrophomonadales > Syntrophothermaceae > JARYMO01. Next base: position 13,396 of record JARYMO010000001.1, read on the forward strand.
CCCGCCAGCTTGCAGCGCAGACCGAAGACCCTGTCGAGCGCCTGGAGCGACTGGAAATCCAGGCAGCGGTGCAGGAGGCGCTCGCCCAACTGTCGCCGGACTTCAGGGCCATTCTGGTGCTGAGAGAGTTTGAGGATTGCAGCTACGAGGAGATGGCCTCGCTGCTGGGCTGCTCGGTGGGAACGGTGAAGTCGAGGCTCAACCGGGCACGGCGGGCCCTGCGGGACAGGGTGAAGGACATTATCAAGACCGACGCGGATAACCGGTCTGGGACGCCACGGACTTGAGACCATAGTGGCTGTGGCGGGGGCCGGTGCCTGACACGCGGTTGCTGCCGGAAGGAGGCGCAGGGGTGGACTGTCGGACCGCAGACAAACTGCAGGGGTTGTTCCTGGACAACCGGCTGACTGGCGAGCAGCGACAGGCGTTCCTCCGTCACGTGAAGGACTGTCACGTCTGCCGCGAAGAGCTGAGCCTGGCGCAGGACATCTCGGTCGCCCTGCGCGCCTTGGGCAACGTGGTAGAGGCCCCGGCCGGCTTCGCGGCAGGGGTAATGGCCTCACTCGCGCACACCGGGAACAGGCGGTCGGCAACGCCGGTGCGCGAGCGGGTCCTGCGCTGGAAATTTGCGGCGGCCGGGGTGGCAGCCGCGGCAGCGGTGGCGCTGGGCACCTACTCGGCTGACTTTGTCAGGATGGCTCCGCTGCCGGCTCCCGTGCCAGTAGCAGAACGTTCTTCGGGGAATGCGGGAGAGCCCGTGCAGACAGTGACCCCGGACGAGACTGCCGTGCACGGCGAGGCAACCGTTACATCACGGCAAGTTCCGCACCAGGTAGCGCTCTCCACCGCTACCGGCACCGGGAAACCGGCCCTGCCACCTGCAACGGGAACCATCCCCTCTGCTCAAGCCGAGACGCCAGTCTTCCTGAGCTCGGATCACCGGCTGCTGAGCACGGTAACCAAGCTGGCGGTGGCGGACCTTGCGGTCGCAAAGTCCCGTGCCTTAGAACTGGCGACCGCATCGGGCGCTTCGGTGGAAGAGGTCGCGGCGGGCTTGGACGGAAGCAAGTCGTACGCCGTCTTGCGCTGCGTGGTGCCGCCAGCCCGGCAGGACTCGCTCCTGGCGTCGTTCGCGGGGCTGGGTGACGTGCTCTCGTCCACCACTTCCTCGGCCGACCAGGCGGACGAGGTCGAGCGGTTGCTCACGCAGTACCGCAACGCCCTGGCGGAACTGCAGATGTGCGACGACAGCCAGGCGCGCCGGATGCTGCAGGCAGAGGCAGACGAGTTGAAGGCGCGTGTCGAGCGGCTGGACTTCGAGTGCACCCAGCGCGTGGTAGTGCTCTGGCTGACGGAGCAATAGCAGGCCCCCGTCCGCGGCGCGCACCACGAGCGTATGGCGTATAGGCTGAAAAAGTGGGCCGGCCCTCTCAAGGTACCGGCCCTCGTTGTTTCTGCCTTTCCTGTGCCGTTACCTGGCTGGACCAGCAGCCTCGTGCCGGGCAGCGGCGTCGACCAGCAATGCCGCTTCCCAGCGCGACAGCAGCCGCTCTGCCGTCCACGCTCCCCCTGGGTCACCCTGCAACCCCGGAACCAGCCCGGCCGCCACGCAGCGGCGGACCGCGCCGGCGGCCCATCCATACTTCGCCAGGGTGGCGACTTCTTCCCCGGCTCCGGGCAGGTGCTCCGCCTCCCGCAGGCGGAGCAGCGCGTCAAGCATGACCGCCGCCTCGGCCCAGGACAGGGCTTTGTTCGCCTGGAATGTGCCGTCCGGATAGCCAGTAACGATGCCGTGCATGCGCGCCGCCGCTACCGCGGCGCGGCCCCAGGCCGGGATAGATGACTGGTCGACGAACGGAACAGTCTCGGGGGCAGAAGCCCACCTCCTGAGAGCGGCCAGCATGGCAACGAATTCCATGCGCGTGGCCTGCGCCCACGGACGGAAGGTGCCATCGGGGTATCCTCTCAATATCCCTCCCTGCACCAATTCCTGCAGCTGCGCCGCCCCCTGGATGTCCTTCACATCCGGGAAAGGCCAACCCTCCCTAGCTCCCTGCGCGCGCACCACCTGTACCCTCCGAACCGCGATACCGCCCCCGGCCGCATCGACGGCCACTACCGTCAGTTCAGGTTCTTCAGAGCGGGCCGGGAACGTCGTGCCGAATCGCCCCTGGTCGTCTGGCATCAACTTCAGTCGACTGCCGTCAGCGTGGTACACGTACACGTGCGTGGCACTGCTCTCTCCCGAAACTGTCACCGTGCCAGCCTTCCTTTCCGCCTGCACTTCCAGCCACGGCGGCTGTGCAACGGCTGGTGCCGCGGCTTCGACGGACAGGAGGACGCGCTCCTCCCCGGGTGCCGGCGGGGCCACGCTCACCAGCCGCAGACGGTCAAGGGGGGACAAGACTGCCGCCTCCACCGGGTAGCCTGCCTTGACGACCTCGGTGGCCGGGGTAACCCGGTAGCGCGTTCCTCCACGGGTCACCAGCGTGCCCCGGCCTTCATCCCAGGTTCCGAACCAGTCCCGTCGCTCCGTTTCCCCGCTCACCAGGTCGATGCGGAGGGCGCGCCCCTTCGCGTCGGTCAATACCCGCGCCCAGCGACCCGCCAACCCTGGGCCGACCACTCCGGCCTCCTGGCCATGCAAAACCTGGGTACCCTGGTCGGTCGGCAGCACCAGCACCCGGTTGCGGGCGGTGTCCTTGAGGTACAGCAGGCCGGCTGCGGGATCCACGTACACCAGGCGCCCGAAGTGAACCGCAGAGAATGCCTGCAACGACACGATGTCTATCGTGTCCGGCAGGCATACAGCCATGATGGCCATGCCCTCCCTCACCTGGTGCAGCGAAGCCGGCCGGCTGTCAACATGTATTGTAGCCCCGGTCAGGACCCGGTACTCTCGCCCAGAGGTGAGCGACAAGGTGCCGTCCCTTCCGTCGACGCTCCGCAAAGTCCCCACGATTACCGTGCGCCGAACCGTCACCTGGTGCACGGTAACTCCGTCCTCCCCCAGCCGCAAGCTCACAGCCATGCCGGGCGCGATAAGATCGAGTGCCGCGGCTTCGGTGCTGGAAAACAGTGCATCGGTAGGCGAGCCATCCGCCAGCTCGTCGACCAGCTTCACGCCGGTCCAGAGGCCGGTCCGGTAGCTGGAGGGCTCGCGCAGCAGTTCGAGGGTTCCGGCATCAGCATCGTAGCGCTTCACGATGCCCTCGTGCTCGCGGAACACTACTTCCATTCGCCAGATGGTCTGGAACCGCGGGCTCACAGAGGCCTTCACCTCCACTCCCACGGGAACTGCGCCCGCACTCACTCCCGTCTGCCCGTTGACACGCAGCCAGCAAGCAGACGTGCGCTGGGCTGCCCCGTCCACCATGTAGCCGCCACTCCTCGCGCGGGACTGGGCTTCTTCCACCAGTACCCCAGTCGGGCCTTGCACCAGTCGCATGCCATGCCCAACCACGGTCCTGGCTGCCACCCAGACGAATCCCGACCCCTCCCAGACGTCGCTTCCCGGCAGGAGGGCGTCACTCGCCGTCGCTTTCCCGCCGTTCACTGCCGCCCTGACCACGCGCTCCCCCAGTACCAGCTGGCGGCTGCCATCCACCATCTCGAGCACCCGCTGACCATCGCTGGTACCCGCCAAGGTCCCATGACGGCCCACCTGCCCATAGACCAGGGCAAAGTCCTGCCTAGCCCGGGAGGCATACGGGTTCACTCCCCGCCCGATGCGAGAAGCGGTCACCCGCACCGTGTACACCCCTTCCACAGGCTCGGCAATCTCAAGGGTTTCCAGGTTGTTGGCCCGGTCCGCCCTGCCGCCGGTCAGGTGCTGGTTGCCAACCAACGTCTTTCCCTTCGGGTCGATCACCTGCAGGTCAAGGTCGTTGACCAACCTGGTTCCCGCGCTCTCCGTCGCTGCAGGTAGGTCAGTCCACGCCAGGGTAACCCTGAGCGGGAACCCCCGGTCCTTCACCCACAAGCGGAACTCGCGCGCCTCGCCCTGCGCGAGGCCCGCCGTGTCCTCGCTGGTCCTCGACATCCCCGCCGCCAGGGGAAGCACCGATCCCGCCACGTCGAGGATGCCGAACCCTCCATCGCCGGCTGCAACGGTTCCCCTCCTCGCCCCCTGCACCAGGACCGCCTTCACCAGCGCCGCCGTGGGCTGCTCCCCCTGCGACTCCAGGTATTCCCGTACCAGCGCGGCAGCGCCCCCGGCAATCGCGGCAGCCATGCTGGTGCCGCCCATCCTGGTGTACTTCGGGTTAGCCGGAAGGTTGCCGGTGATGCGGCAGGAGCAGGCAGAAACGACAGCGGAAGAGGGAACCAACAGGTCTGGCTTGACCCTGCCGTCTGTCGTCGGTCCCCGGCTGGAGAAGGAAGCCACGGCAGTGGCATCGACACAGTCCGCCCCATAAGATGGGCGCGGCGTCTGGGATGAGCCGACGACCAGGGCATTCTTGCTGTTCGCCTCGGAGGTCAGGGTGCCGGAGCCCGGGCCCCCGTTGCCGGCCCCGAAGACGGGAAGGAAGTGGGGAGCGGAACGAACGAACTGGTCCACCTGGGCCGTGCGCTGGGTGTACCTGTTGCCTCCTCCGCCCCAGCCGTTGACGTGGACCCGCACCCCCGCGGCGTAGGCCGGTGCGAACAGGTCATTGATGTCGTCCGGTACGCGAATGGAACCATCGGCATCCAGCAGCCCTTGCACGTAGAGGCTGGCGCCGGGCGCTATCCCCTGGTATTGCCCGCCCGAGGCGCTGCCAGAGCCGACGATAGTGGCCGCCATATGGGTACCGTGTCCTGAGGGATCATCCGCCACTGGCCTCCCGGCCCAAGACTTCAGGAAGGCCACGCGCGGCATCTGGCCCGGGGTACTGGCCAGGTCAGGGTGGATATCGACGGTACTGCCCTTGTCCAGACCGCTATCAGCCAGGCCCACCAGCTGCCCATGTCCAGTGAGCCCGAGGGGGCTGACAATGTCTGCCGCCCCCAGCGCGCTCGCCCCGATGATGTCCGCCGACCGGTCATTGAGGAATGCAACGGGGGAATCGAATGGGGGGCTGGAGTCCCGCAGCAGCGGTAATCCCACCCACAGCACGAGCAATAAAGATGAACCCATCAGCGCCAGCGCCCCGCTGGCCAGGAAGCGCTTCATCGGCCACACCCTCCGTCGCGTCCGTCGGACACGGATATAGTGCACGGCACCAGGCTGACCAGCGTCCTTCACCTTCTCTCGATGTATACGCGCCCCCAGCGTTCTCCTTTCAGCGCGAGCGCGTGGCTCCGCTCGTGAGCGGGAGCCGTGACGTGAGGCCGTGAAGCCGGTCAGGCGTGAAAGCCCGCTCCTGCATCGGCAGCTTGCCAAATGCTCATTCTCGCTCCTCATGAACTGTAGATGGGCGCGAGAGATCCGGACACCACTCGCCCATTGGCGGTGCACCACCAGGAGCGGACATCTACCAGACACTGCGCTCGGGTACAGCCACCTTCACTGCGAGCAACCGCTCGAACTCTTCCCGGTGTCCGGCATCTTGACCGTCCAGCCTGCTCCGGGCCTCTTCCACGGCAATCTCCTTGCCTCTCACCAACGCTGCTGCCTGCCACGCCTTGGCCGTGGCGACTACCTCTGCTTCCTTCGCTCGTGTTGCCCGGGCCAATTCCTTCTGCGCTGCAGCGTAGTCGCCGCGCAGGAAGAGGAGCCGGCCCCGTGCCAGGTGGATGCCGGGGCTGGGCATGAGGTCCTCCGCATAATCGGGGTATTCCGCCTGCACGCGCGCCAGAACGGCCGCGTACTTCTGTAGCAGATTAGCTGCATTGCCCACGTACTCGGTCGCGGCCTTCTCCCCCTCCTTTTCTGCCACCTGGACCGCGATGTCCAGGTACCCGTTGGCAGCCGCCGAGTACCTGCGGGCATCCAGCGGATTCGCGCGCACCCCCATGTCAAGCATCCGCAGTGCGCCCCGGAAATCGTTCAGCCCGGAATAGATCTCCTGCATCGCGTCGATCAGCTTCAGGTCATACGGCGCGACCTCCTCCACGCGGCGGGAGGCCTGCTGGGCCGCTTGGCGGAACACCTTGCTCTGCGAAGAGCCAGACTGCTCCAAGGCCTGGTATTCAGTGGTCAGCACGCGCGCCAGGCTGGCGTAGGCGAAGCCATCCCAGGGGTTGAATTCGGTGGCTTTGACCAGCTTGACCCGTGCCGACTCGAGGTTGCCCTGGTGGGCATCGGTCACGGCCGACTTCTCGAACCCGTAGGATACGAGAAAACCCGTTGCCAGCACCAGCGCCACTGCTGCCAGGCCAGCCGCACCCAGCATGGCCCCCACCTGGATGGAGCCAGTCCCGCCCCTCGAAACCAGGCGCCACCGCACGGCAGCGAGGGCCAGCAGCGACCAGAGGATGATGGCCACCGCCGGCAGCGACAGATCAATGTCTATCGCAGCATGCATCCCTAATACCAGAGCGGCTGAGGTTATGCCAGCCATCTGGAGTTTGGCAGAAGCATCTGCTGGCGCCCGGTACACTGACATGAACAGGAACAGCAGGACAACCCACATGGCCAGGAAGGCTGCCATTCCAATGATGCCGGTTTCTACCCACACCTGGAGGAAGTGGTTGTGCACCTCGGTAGTAAAATACGGCATGTCCAGGTACTGGTGATAGAGCGCGTTCCATCCACCCGCCCCGGTACCCAGCAGCGGGTGTTCCATGCCTATCCTGAACGCTGCCCGCGAGAAGGCGAGCCTGGTGACGAAGCTCTGGCCTCCCGGATCGGTGAGTTCCTCCACCCGCTGGGCGGCTACTGATGTCGGCAGCTTGTCCTGCGCATGGTCCAGTCCGCTCAGCGTCCACGTCACCGCCGCCAGGATAACCAGGCTCCCCAAGGCCAGCGCAGTCGCCGTCCTCCTGCCTGCCGCTTCCCCTGTTGCCAGGCGACTCCTGGCCAAGTCCAGTGCCCCCACGGCCCCGGCCATCAGCGCGAGCGCCCCCACTTGCACAGGCACACGGGAGCTGGCCATGGCGGGAGCGTAGAGCAACGCGGCGGCCAGCGCTGGAAGGAACACTACTGCCAGCGACGCCAGCAATGGCAGGCGCTGAGCGGGAGGTGCCAGGGCAACCAGCAGGCACAGCCCGGCCGCCAGCGCCAACCACCCGCCCTTGGCAGCTGCCACGATGGTCACCAGTATCATCAGCGCGGCCGCGCTGCCATAGGCCAAGCGGAGCCATGGGGTTCCCTGACGCTGGTACAGAACAATCCCCATTACCCCGAAGGCCGCAGCATAGGCAGCCAGTGAGTTCGGGTACTGGAGGGTGGACTGGATCCGTCCGGCGTCGAAGGCATGCGGAAACACGTTGAGCCCCAGCGACGCCAGCACCCCTACCAAGGCTACCCCGAATGCACCCCAGAACAGCGCCGCCATCGAATCGTCAAGCGTCGCTTCATCCCTCACCAGGTTTGACGTCAGCCAGTATACGAAGAAGTAGGTGCCTGCCAGCAGGAAACCCGTGATCGCCTGCTCTGGGTGGACCGCGCTCACCAGCGACAATCCGTAACCCACGACATACGCCGCAACTGCCCAGTCAAGGGGGGTGCGCAGCAATGTCCATTCCCCGCGGCGCATTTTCCACACTGCCGCGGCCAGAAAGAGAGCCGCAACCGCAGCGATGTACACCAGCTTTTCCACTTCGAAGAAGAGGCCCCGAAAGAGCGGCCCCAGCAGGACCAGCCCCCCCGTAACCGCGAGAAGCCCCCGCTCATAGGTCAAGCGCGCCGCCTGCCGAGGAGTCTCCTTTGTCGCCCCGACCCCCGCTGAGGGTCTCCCCCGCATGTCGACTCCACTGGTATTTTTCTCCTGCCGCCCGTGGCGGACTTCACCGTTGCTGTTTGCCCTCCTCGTCCTGCTGTGCTTGCGACCCACTCTCTCACCCCGCTGCGTTCCTGGCCAACTGTGCTGGCGCGCTCACGCGTCGCTCTAGCTCCTCCTGATTTCACGGCAGTTCTCTCGCCTGTTCCACGCTGGGTGAATTATACCCCATTTGCACCCCTGCCAGCCACCGGCCAAGAGGGTAGCTGCACCTGCGTCTGGAGGAAAGGCAAATGGGGGCCCGACATCACAGCCCCCCGAGGTCAGATCCTGATCCTTCATCCTTCCGGCACACCGGTGCCGCACCTATTCCTGCAGCGTAATCGCTACCGAGCGGCTGGGGGCGTCCCACTTCACCGTTCCGTCCAACTGCTCGGCCAGGAACCGGACGGGTACCATCATGCGCCCCGGTGCCACCACCGACGGGGCCACGCGTCGATTCGCCGCATCAATGTAGGTCAGCGTGCCGTTGGCCAGAGCAACCGGGTTGCCGTCCCAGAACTCGACCCTTTTCTGCTTCAGGGTTACCACCGCCTGTCTGCTGACCGGTCTCCACTCCACCGCCGCCCCCAGCGCCTCGGCTGCATTTCTCAGCGGAACCAGCAGCCGACCGTCCAGGATGCGAGGCGCCGCGTCAAGCAACTTTTCTTGTCCGTCTACCGTGTAGACCAGGCTGTCCAGGAAAAACGTCACCGTCCTCGTCCGCGGCTGCGGAGGAACCACCTCCGGCGGGGTGGTCACGGTGACCTCGTTGGAGGAAGCGGAGCGGCCGCCCGCTCCGTAGGCCTGGACTGCAAACACGTAGGTAGTTGCCGGTGACAGCCCGGTAACCGTGTGGTTGGACACGTTCGCCCGAACGGTTGCAATTTCGGCAAAGGCTTGGCTGCCAGTTTTGCGAAGAATGCTGAACCCGTTCTCATTGTCGGAGTTGTCTCGCCAGGTCAACAGCACGGATACGGGCGAGAGTACCTCGGCCTTCAGGTTGCCAGGGGGGGTTGGTTTGCCATCGGTGCCCACCGCGGCGTCCGAACTGACGAACTGTCCACTCAGTGCAGTAACCTGCACGCGGATATCACCCGTCAGGCCCAGCGGGATGTCAGCTCGCCAGTCCAGGAAAAAGCTTATCTTGCGCGGCACGTCCGGGGCCTTGATGGCCAAGCGCAGTTCGTTCGGTTCCAGCAGATCCAGCGAAAAGTCCAGGCCCTCTGGCTGGATGCTCCCCTCGTATGACACGATGACGAAATCCCGCGGCAGCCGCAGCAGCGCCGCACTGTCCGCAACCATGGGGTCGATCTCGATGGCCAGCGTCCCCAGCTCTGCGTTGCGTTCGCCCGGCACCACCACCGGTACCGTGAGAGCCTCGTACGAAGTGCCTGCCTGGGCTGCCGGCACATACGCAAGAATACCCAGCACGCAAAGACCACACAACAGGGCGAATGACCTCATCGTGGCCCGAGCAGCCATGAACACCCCTCCCTCTTTGGACCCGCGTCTCCTCTTTGCCAACCAGCGAGCGGAGGACATATTCCTCCGGCGCTGATGCGCACCCCCTTCATTTCAATCGTAGCACACGGTGAGTCCTGCTGGACAATCCTAGTCACGGGCCGAGGGACGAACGTCGTAGGGTCAAAAAGTATGCGGCGCCAGAGTAGGGCAGTCCGTCGGTTCACCATGACGAAGAGAGCCGGTCTTTTCGACCGGCTCATGGGCTTCTCCACGCACCAGGCATGTGGCGCGCGGCCACGCGCTGGTTGCCATCTGTCAGCTGATTTCCCCTACTTCCTCCCCGCCCACCGCAGGTAGTCGAGGATGCCGCGGGCGATGGCCGCCGCGGCGGTGGACTGGGTCTCAGGCATGGCCAGCAGCTGCTCCTCCAGCGGGTGGGAGAGGAAGAGGGTCTCCACCAGCGCCGAGGGCATGGTGGTCTCGCGCAGCACCGCGAAGTTGGCGGTACGCACCCCCTTGTCAGTGCGCCCCAGGGCCTGCAGCAGGGCCTCCTGGATGAAACCGGCCAGCTTGCAGCGGTCGAATTCCTGCGCCGCCAGCAGCGCGTTGTCGGCGGGGGCGTACCAGTACACCGAGGTTCCTTCCTTGCTGCGGTCGGTGGAACCGTTGCAGTGCACGGAGACGAAGACGTCGGCGGCGATGGCGTTGGCCACCTGGCTGCGCTCGGAGAGCGTCAGGTAGGTGTCGTCGCTGCGGGTGTAGGTGACCTCCACTCCCTCGCCCTCCAGGATGCGCCCCACCTCCAGGGTGATGGGCAGGTTGATGTCCTTCTCGTACACGCCGCTGGGGCCGATGGCACCGGTGTCCTTGCCCCCGTGCCCGGCGTCCAGCACTACCCGCACGCGGCCGGAGGTGCGGGCGCCGATGTCGGTCTTGATGAAGAGCTTGAGCTGTTTGCCGCCGTCGGCCGGCACCAGGCCGTAGACGCAGCGCCCCTGGGCGTCCAGCGACAGGGTGGTGGAGGGCAGCGCGGCATAGCCGGTGGCCCCTTCCCCGCTGGCCTCGGGCTCCTGCTGGCTGACCTCGATGCGGGTGGCGCCCAGGCCGTTGAGCGACATCTGTCCCTCGAACCCGCTGCTGCGGATGCCCTTGAGCAGCAGGGTGTAGCCGTCCGGGCGCTCGCTGCCCTGGTACTCGGTGGCACCTGACAGCTTGACCGTGATGACCTGCACGTTGCCGGCCACGATCTCCGCGATGTCCAGCAGTCGGCCCTCCACCGGCACCGGGGCGGGCAGCTGGGCCGGCTCTTGGTCGGGCTGCGGCTCCTCCGCGCGCGGGCTCTCACCCCGCGAGGGCTCGGGCTCCGCGGCGGGGGCGCCGGCGGAAGGGCTGGCGGCCGGGCCGGGGATGCTGGCCGGGACGTAAGAGACCAGCCAGCCCGCTACCCAGGCGCTGCCGCCGCTGGCGCTGCGCACCTCCAGCCAGTCCCCTTTCACTGCCAGCACTGCCAGAGAGGTGCCGGCCGCCACCTGGCCCACGGTGGGGTAGGTGGTGCCGGGACCGGAACGCAGGTTGAGCTGCGAGGACTTGACCACTGCCTGCCCGATGGGCGCCCGCGAGGGGGTGACCGGTGCCGCGGGTGCCGCCGCGGGCGCGCTGGTCGATGTCGTCGCCGGCGCAGCGGCCGGGCTGTAGCTGACCAGCCAGGCGGCGGCCCAGGCGGTGAGGCCACCCGCCGTCTT
>JARYMO010000346.1 GCA_029907055.1 Syntrophomonadaceae bacterium
GGAAAAACGCAAACCGGTCTTCCAGGGCAGGTAGAAGGCTCCCGCGGCCGGATGCCGGCCAGAATGAAGCCAGGAGGTATGTGCGTGAGTTACAGCGATGAGTACCAGCGCAAGCTGGTGAGCGCCGACGAGGCGGTAAAGGTGGTCAAGTCGGGGGACCTGGTGCACTACGGGGAGTTCGTGATGAACTCGATGACGCTGGACGAGGCGCTGGCCAAGCGGGTGGAGGAGCTGCGGGACGTGGTGATCCGGACCGTGACCTGTCCCTTCCCGCCCAAGGTGGTGCAGGCAGACCCGGAGCGCAAGCACTTCATTTACAATGACTGGCACTTCAGCGGTGCCAGCCGCAAGCTGCACGACAAGAACCTGTGCAACTACATTCCGCTGGTGTACCACGAGGGGCCGACGTTCTACGAGCGGGGGATCGTGCAGCCGGACGTGGCGCTGCTGATGGCAGGGCCGATGGACGAGCACGGGTACTTCAACCTGGGGACCTCGAACTCCATCACGCCGGCGGTCATCGACGCGGCCAAGGTAGTGGTGGTGGAGGTGAACACCTCGGTGCCGCGCTGCCTGGGGGGGCTGCGGGAGTCGGTGCACATTTCCAAGGTGGACTACATCGTGGAGGGTCCCAACCGGCCGATGATCCAGGTACCGCCGGCGCCGGTGAGCGAGGTGGACAAGAAGGTGGCGGCGCTGGTGACGCCGATGATCAAGGACGGTGCCTGCCTGCAGCTGGGCATCGGGGGGATGCCGAACGCCATCGGGGCCATGATAGCGGAGTCGGACCTCAAGGACCTGGGCGTGCACACGGAGATGCTGGTGGACTCGTTCGTGGACATGTACGAGGCGGGGCGCATCACCGGCAAGCGCAAGCAGCTGGACAAGGAGAAGATGGTGTACACGTTCGCCATGGGGACCAACAAGCTGTACGAGTTCCTGGACAACAACCCGATGTGCGCCAGCTACCCGGTGAGCTACACCAACCACCCGTTCGTCATCGCGCAGCAGGACAACATGGTGTGCATCAACAACGCGGTGCAGGTGGACCTGTACGGGCAGGTGGCGTCGGAGTCCTCGGGGCCGCGGCACATTTCGGGGACCGGGGGCCAGCTGGACTTCATTTTCGGGTCGTACAAGTCGAAGGATGGCCTGGGGCTGATCTGCCTGTCGTCGACCTACAAGGACGAGGACGGGAGCATCAAGTCGCGCATCGTGCCGACGCTGGAGCCGGGGACCATCGTGACGGTGCCGCGGACCATCAACTACTACGTGGTGACGGAGTACGGGGTGGCGATGCTGAAGGCCAAGTCGACGTGGGAGCGGGCGGAAGCGCTGATTGCCATTGCCCACCCGGACTTCCAGGACGAGCTGGTGAAGCAGGCGGAAGCGCAGAAGATCTGGGTGCGCAGCAACAAGCTGTAGCGCCGGCAGCCACGAGCTATCAAGGGAGAACCTTCTCC
>JARYMO010000351.1 GCA_029907055.1 Syntrophomonadaceae bacterium
CACCGGGAGGAGCCCCGGCGGGCGCCGCGCATCGCCGTGGTCAGGTGCGAAACGGTGTCGGAGGTGTGTCCGGGAGTGGGCTGCCTGCAGGCGGTGCAGGCGAAACACGCCCACTTCGCCGGCTATGCGGAGGGCGTGGAACTGGTGGGGTTTTTCACCTGCGGGGGGTGCCCGGGCAGAAGGGTGGGCCGGCTGGTGGAACGGCTGCTGGACTTCGGCCTGGACGCCGTCCACCTGTCCTCCTGCGTGATGCTGGAGGGGGAGTACCCGCGCTGCCCGCACCGCGAGCAGATGGCGCGGACCATCGAGGCCAGGGGCGTCAGGGTGGTCAAGGGCACGCACCACTGACAGCCCCCCGAGTGGCTGGAGGAAAGACAGGGGCACGGCGCAGCCGGTGGACGAATCGGAGGGGGACGCGGTGGCAGGAACAGGCATCAGGACGGTCGTGAAAGTCGATGAAGGGCTGTGCGATGGCTGCGGCCTGTGCATCTCGCCCTGTGCCGAAGGCGCCCTGGCGCTGGTGGAGGGCAAGGCGCAGGTGGTGCGCGAGGAGTTGTGCGACGGGGCCGGGGTGTGCCTGGGGACATGTCCCACCGGTGCGCTCTCCCTGGAGCGCAGGGCGGTGGATGGCAGGGCGGAGAAGGCGGCAGCGCCGGAGCCCGACAGGACGGCGCCGCACCATGAATTGCAGGCGTGCGCCTTCTGCGGGGCCAGCGAAAACGAGAGGTGCCTTATCGCTTCCAGGCACCGGGGGCGGGCGCTGTGGACCTGCACCGGCTGCCTGCCGCGGCTCATCCACGGGCAGTCCGATCCCGCCGGGTGAGGGCGGGTGCCGCCTGCGGGGCATCGGTGGGGGACGCACCCGCCACGAGCGGGTGCGTCCCCTGTTCCGGAGGGCCGCGCGCCTGGTCGGCCATGGCGCTGGAGCGGTTGACGGTTAAGCAATTAAAGGTTAAGTTATTAATATATATGATCCCCGGGGGGTGGGGCGGGTGGAGCCGTTCACCGATTTCCTCTGCTTCCGGGTGGGGGCGCTGGCGCGCCGCATCGCCCGTTTCTACAACCATCGCTACGCCGAATACGGGGTGACGGTGGGCCAGTCGTTCGTACTCTTCCACCTGCTGGAGCATGATGGCAGCAGTCCCAAGGACATTGCTGCCCGCCTGCAGCTGGAACCGCCCGCCGTGACCGGCACCCTCGACCGGCTGGTGAAGGAAGGCCTGGTCGTGCGCGGGGAGGACCCGTCTGACCGCCGCGGCCTGCGCATCAGGCTCACCCCGCTGGGACGGG
>JARYMO010000354.1 GCA_029907055.1 Syntrophomonadaceae bacterium
GCACCTGGCGCCCCATGGCCTGGCACTGCGCGTGGAAGGCCATCTGGGCCTCCACCGCCTGCCGGAAGGCCTCGCGGCTCTCCCGCCGGCCGGCTCCCAGCGCAGCCCCCACGCCCACGAATGCCTCCTTTGCCTTCTCGTACCCTGCTGCCATGTCCAGGACCGGCGACAGCACCCGGACGGCAGCCAGCTCCGGGAAGGCGGCCCGCAGGTAGTAGGGCTCACCCTGCACGAAGGGACAGGTGGCGGCCGGGGCCGCCCCCCCTGCCGGCAGGGAGGCGACGTGAGGCATGAACACCACGTCGGGCGACTGCTGCAGCAGCGAGGCCATCAGCCCGTGGGCCTGCTCGACCGGGAAGCAGAAGGGGGCGCCCTTGCGCTCCACTCCCGCTGGGTCCACCGTCCGTCCCTCGACCAGGGTACACCCCAGTGCGGTGAAGAACGTAGAGAACAGCGGGGCGAGCCCGGTTGCCATCAGCGAGCCGGCGATGCCCACCTTCAGCGTGCGCGTCGGCGCCAACGGGTGGGACTCTGTCCGGAGCCCCACCTCGCGCGCCAGGCGCTCCCGGGCCCTGACCAGGTCGCGTCCTTCCCTCTGCTGCCCCTCGTCCCGCACCAGGTTCGCGTAGCGGTTGCACGCCCCCCCGAAGGGGTAGGTCCTGCCCTTGATGACCACCCGCTGGATGGTGCAGCCCAGGTCGCACTTCTCCTTCCCCCCGCCGCAGCGGAAGGGTTCCCGGTACTCGGCCTCCCGCCCGGCCAGTTCCGCCAGGTCCCAGTGCCCGGACTTGAGCAGTCCCAGTTGCAAGCGCCTGTGCACCTCCAGTGCCACCCCGAAGGCACCCATCAGGCCTGGGTCCGGGGGCACCACGATCTGTTTGCCGGTCAGCGCCGCCATGGCCAAGGGAACGGCCCGGTTGTAACACACCCCGCCCTGCATGAAGACCTTCTGCCCTACCGGCCGGTTGCCCTTGACCCGGCTGTTGTAGTTCATGCACACCGAGTACACCAGCCCGGCAGCAATATCTTCCACCGCCATGCCTTCCTGGATGGCGGTCTTGATGTCACTGCTGATGAAGGCCGCGCACTGGTCGTTGAAGTTGGGCACGTCCCGCCCCCGCAGCGCGATGTCCCCCAGCGCGGAGACGTCAACCCCCAGCGACTCGCGCGCCGCTTCCTCCAGGAAGGAGCCAGTCCCCGCCGAGCAGGCCTCGTTCATCGCGTAGTCGACCGCCACCCCGTTGACCACGTAGGTGTACTTGGCGTCCTGGCC
>JARYMO010000347.1 GCA_029907055.1 Syntrophomonadaceae bacterium
ACGGTCGCGGTGGTGGGCCTCTCGGACAACCCTGACCACGAGAGCCACCGGGTGGCCCGCTACCTCCAGCAGGCCGGGTACACCATCATTCCTGTCAACCCCAATGTCCAGCAGGTGCTGGGCGAACGCGCCTACCCCGACCTGCAGTCGGTGCCGGTGCCCATCGACGTGGTGGACGTCTTCCGCCGCAGCGCTGCGGTACCGGGCATCATCGAGCAGGCCATGGCGCTCGGCATCCCGGTGGTGTGGCTGCAGCGCGGCGTCACCTGCCCGGTCGACAGCCGGCTGAGGGCCAGGAAGGCCGGCATCACGCTGGTGGAAGACAGCTGCCTGATGGTAGCCCACCGGCGATGGACCAGCAGCGCCCGCGGCCCCGGCTGAAAGCCGGCGGGGACGGGCCGGTGAGGCCTGCATGGTGGCGCTGACGCTGGGTGCTCACACCTTTTCGGGTAGGTACACGTGTCCGCACTTCTTGCAGCGCACCGGCTGCAGGCGCTGGCAGGCGCTGATCCAGCGCACCTGCCCGCATTTCGGGCAGCGGGTCCAGTGTTCCCGCACCGCCTTGAGTACCGAAAAATGGAATATGGGATTGCTCACTGCGAGCCTCCTTTCATGGCCAGGGCAGCCAGTGCGTCCAGCTGTTCCCTGCTGCCCGTAGCGATGAACGCGTCGCCTGGTTCCAGGCGTTCGTCGCCCGCCGGGTTGATGACGAATTCTCCGTCCTTGCGCCTGAGAGCGCTTACCGTACAGCCGGTTTCCTCGCGGATGCCGGATTCGGCCAGTGACCTGCCGGCCCAGGGACTCGACTCCGTGGTCACAAACTCCCTGGCCCGCAGCGCTTCCGCTTGCAGCGCCTCGTACGGACGCAGGGGGAGCGGCCCACGGTGCCCGGCGATGCGCTCCAACGCGTCCAGTTGCTCGCCTGTCCCGGTGGCGATGAACGAATCACCGGGCTCCAGGCGTTCCTCCCCTGCCGGGTTGATGACCAGTTCCCCATTCCTGCGCCTGATGGCACTGACGGTACACCCGGTCCGCTCGCGAATGCCGGAACGTGCCAAGGGGCATCCCGCCCAGGGGCTGTCGGTGGCTACCAGGAACTCCCGCGCCCGCAGGGCCTGGGCCCGCAGGGCGTCGTAGTGCCGTTGCTGCAGGATATCCGGGAAATCGCGCGTGTAGAGCGTTTCCAGGTATGCCTCCACCCGCTCCCGGGGCAGGTCCAGGTGCATGATGGCGTGCCGCACCAGCTGCAGGCCTCCCTCGGCTTCTGGCTGTACAGCGTGGATGGCACCGGCCAGCAGGAGCGTATCGCGGTCCCAGTCCGTGTGGGCCCTGGCCAGGATAGGCAGCCCGGGCTTGAACTTGAGGAGCGCGCCGACGGCGCGACGGCTGACCGAGATTTCGGGCAAGGCAAGGAT
>JARYMO010000355.1 GCA_029907055.1 Syntrophomonadaceae bacterium
CCCGGCAGCGCCGCCAGCCGGCGGGCCAGCAGGTCGATGAGGGAGGCGGCCAGGCCGGCGGGGCGTAGGCACAGGCATGCGGCCGGCGGCCACACTGCCGCCGCCGCCACGCCCGCCATCCCCAGCAGCACGGTCGCCCCCACCAGCCAGGTCGCCAGCAGGTTGGCGGGCAGCGCGGACAGGGAGAGGATGCCGAAATGGTGGACCACCGCGGGCATCGCCGCCAGCTGTCCGCACAGCGACACCAGCAGCAGGTCCCGGACTGCTCCCCCGGCTGGCAGGGCCGCGCGCAAGGGCGGAAACAGGCAGACGATGCCCGCCGTGGACAGGAAGGAGAGCTGGAACCCGATATCCCGCAACCACGCGGGCTGCCAGAGCAGGACACCGGTGCCGGCCAGGCAGAGGGCATTGAGCGCATTGGGCTCGCGTCCCAGGCGCCAGGCCAGCAACCCCATCCCGGCCATCAACGAGGCCCGCACCAGGGAAACCGGCCACCCCACCAGGCAGCCGTACACCCCCATCGCTGCCAGCTGGACCAGCAGCAGGCTGGTCCCGCGCCAGCCCAGCAGCGCCCCGCACCACTCCACCCCACCCAGCAGGAATGCCACGTTCATCCCCGATACCGCCAGCAGGTGGACCAGCCCCGTCTTCTGGAAGTCGCGGTAGCGCGCCTCGTCGACTGCCGCGCAGTCGCCCAGCACCATGCCGCGCAGGAGCGCCGCGCTGACCGGGGGCAGCGCACCGTCCATGGCCGCCAGGCTGCGCTGGCGCAGGCGCAGGATGCTTTCCGCCAGCAGGCCGCGTTGCGCTCCGCACACCCGCAGGTCTGCCGGACTGCGCACGTAGAGGAGATGGAACACGCCGTGCCGCTCCAGGTAGGCACGGTAGTCGAAGGCCCCGGGGTTCCCCGCGCTGTCCGGCCGCTCCAACCTGCCGCGCACCGCCAGCACGTCACCGCGCTCCACCCTGGCGGTGGCGCTGCACACGACACGCACCCTGGCCCGGCCGCAGGGCCCCTCCCGGCAGTCCAGGTCGAAGCGAGTGCGCCCCTGTGCCTGTTCCGGCCAGGAAGCCACCACCCCCCGCAGCTGGACAACGAGGGGATCCGCGATGGCTGGGGGAGGCTGGGGACAACGCCACGCCGCCCACCCCCAGCCGCAGGCACAGGCAGCCACCAGCAGGAGCGCGGCCTTGACCTGTTTGCTCGACGCCGCTGCTGCTACCCCGACCCCCACCAGCAGCAG
>JARYMO010000356.1 GCA_029907055.1 Syntrophomonadaceae bacterium
AGGGCCTTCGCTGCCTGTGCCAGGCGGTCATGGGGGACCTTGATGGTAATGGCGGCGCTGCGCGGGGTGCCAGGTTCTCCCGCGTTGAAGGTGCTGGAGACCACGTAGCCGCCCAGGCGGCCGGCCAGTCCTGCCAGCCCGTCCAGTGCGGCCTGGATGTCCGGCACCTCGAGGGTGGCGACCATGGTCTGCACCACCTTGCGTTCCACCCCGGTGGTGCCCGCCTCGCCTGCCGCCTTGTCCACCTGCTGCAGCGCGGTGCGCGGCCCGCTGACATACTCTCCCGCCGGCGCCGTGCCAGAGGGCACCTCCGCCTGTTGCGCCCGGGGCCACAGGCCCAGGAGCCCGCCGATGGCTGCGGCGGCCAGGACCACCAGCAGCGCCAGCAGGGTGATGAGGAACACGCGGCCCCAGGGCCGGTTGACAGGGGCCATCTCCGTAACCCCCTTCCTTTCGCTGACTCGTGAGCTGTGCTACCAGTGCCTACGCCCGGGGAGCACCCGGGCTGTCACCCTGTCGCCCTGCCGCTGCCAGCTATCGCCCGCAGGGGCGCAGCCCGGAAAGGCTAGCGGCTGACCAGCAGGTGCCAGGCCAGGAAAAAGACCAGTGCTGCCCACGCCCCCACCGCCAGCAGGGTGTTGAGCGCCAGGCCCAGTACCCGCCGACCGGGGTGGGGAAACGCGGATGGGGCGGCGGCCGGCAGGCGGGGGAAGGCCAGGCGCAGGTGCCAGCAGCCGTTGAGCAGCAGCACCACCAGCGCCAGCAGCTGGAAGGTGACGGCGCCGTTGAGGCCGGTGACACGGTACAGCACCGCGGCTCCCCCCACCCCCAGGGCCAGGCCCTGCCAGGCCAGCAGCGCGTGCCGCCGTCGGTCTGCGCGCGCGGCCTCGAGGGCGGGAGGGGAAAGCGGTGCGCGCCACAGGGCCAGGTAGCCCGCGACTGTCCCTCCCAGTCCCAGGGCCAGCCCCACCAGGAGGACGCACAGTCCTGCCAGATCAGCCCACGGCACCGCCTCGCCTCCCTGCAGGCCCAGCTTCATGCGCGCCACGTCGGCGACCAGCTCCCGCAGGTCAGCCCCCTCGAAATTCTCCACCGTTCCCAGGCCCAGCACGTAGCGGCCGGTGTAGTGGGAAGGCTCGTACACGGCCAGGTAGTACGTTTCCCCCGGCTCGACGGTGACCGTGCGGTCGCTGAGACGCAGCAGCCGTTCCACGCTGAAGGGCTCGAAGAACA
>JARYMO010000360.1 GCA_029907055.1 Syntrophomonadaceae bacterium
CAAGGGGAAGCTCTTTCTGTTTCAGCGGGCAGCAGCCGAAGGCAGACGCGGCGCGCGGCCACCCGGGGAGCGGAGAGGACCGGTGGGGGCGCTGGGGCCTGGGCCTGTCTCGCCCGCTTCTTCCCCGCGGCGAGCGCCGCCCCGGGTGCCCACGGAGGGAACCGCCGCGGTCGGCGGAGGCAGGCCGACGGTCCGCCCCCGGGTGGCGCGAAAGGAGGAAACTTCATGAGGCGGCAACACGTCATCAACCTGCTCACGGTGCTGGTGGCAGCCGGTGCCTGGCTGGCATCCTGGCAGGGGCTGTTCTCCACCGGGGGGCCGGGGCCGCACACCGTGGTCTCCCTGCACGGCAGGGAGGTAGTGCTGCACGGCTACGGGGTGTACCAGCTGGAATCGGTGGCCATGGCCGCGCAGGGCAAGGCCCAGGACCTGGTGACGGCGGTGCTGGGGGTGCCGCTGCTGCTGGTGGCCACGGTGCTGGCGCGCCGCGGCTCCCTGCGCGGCAAGCTCCTGCTGGCGGGCACGCTGGCCTACTTCCTCTACACCTACACCCTCTACACCTTCCTGGTCCAGTTCAACCCCCTCTTCCTGCTCTACGTGGCGCTGATGGGGGCCAGCCTGTACGCCTTCGTGCTCACCATGACCACCTTTGACCTCGCGGCCTTGCCGGCCTACTTCGACCAGCGGCTGCCGGTGCGCTTCATCGGTGGCTTCCTGGTGGTGACCGGGGCCGCGGTGGGGCTGCTGTGGCTGGGGATGCTGGTGCCGCCGATGCTGCAGGGCACCGTGCCTGCGGGCCTGGAACACTACACCACCATGGTGGTGCAGGGACTGGACCTGGGGGTAGTCATCCCCACCGTCATCCTGGCCGGCATCCTGCTGGCGCGCCGCCGCCCCTGGGGGTACCTGCTGGGGGTGGTGATGACCGTCAAGCTGTTCACCATGCTGGTGGCGATCACGGCCATGGTGGCCTGGCAGGCGGCGGTCGGGGTGGCCGTGAGGCCGGTGGAAACCGGGTTGTTCTCGTCCCTTGCCCTGGTGACGGCCTACTGCCTGCTGGCCCTCTTGCGCGGGGTGCGCGAGCCGGCGTGAGTGGGGGCGCGGCAACCCCGTTCCCGCCCGTACCGGGGCGACGGTGGGCAGTTTCACGCAGGGGCGCGGTGCAGTGAAACGAAAAGAGCG
>JARYMO010000358.1 GCA_029907055.1 Syntrophomonadaceae bacterium
ATGCCGGCCACCAGCAGCAGGGCCAGCGCCACGCGCGCCCACCGTCCACGCCTGATCCCCCCGGGCGACATTCCACGTTCCACTCTTCCATCCTCCCTTTCCCCTCGTCTCTGACAAACAAAAAAACCCCCGCAGGAGTTGGTGAAGACCGCCGCAGCCATGCGTCCCCACAGGGCCGCACGTGCACGCACCACGCGATCCGTGTTCCTACCGTCGCACCTTCCTGCCGTTTGTGAAGATGTCGGCCCACCATGCTACGCATCCTGCCGGAGGCTCTACTACATAATAGTTTACCACCCGCGCCCGATTTCCTGCCAGGCCCGCAAATTTTTTCGCCCCGCCCACTCCCCCGCCGGGCGGACGCCCGGAGGAGAAGCGCCCCGCCCGGCGCCTCCCGGCAGGGGAGGGACGCGGCAGTCTCTCATCAGGCGGTCAGGCGCTGGGCCTTGGCCAGGGCGTTCACGTACGCCCGGGCGCTGGCCTCGAAGATGTCAGTGCTGATGCCTCTGCCCACCACCAGCCGGGTCTCGCAGCGCAGCTTCACGGTTGCGTCGCCCAGGGCCCGCGTACCCTGGCTGACCGACTTCAGGGAGTAGTCCTCCAGCTGCACCTCGCACCCCACGATGCGGTCAATGGCCTTGAACAGCGCGTCGATAGGGCCGTTGCCGCAGGCGGCGTCGGTGAGCGTGCGCCCCCGCACCTCCAGGGTGACGGTGGCCGAGGCGGGGGCAGCGCCGTTGGTGGTGACCGAAAGGTCCCTCAGCACGAGGTCGTTGCCCTCGGTCCCCGGGGCCCCCATCAGCGCGTGCAGGTCCTCGTCGAACACCTCGCCCTTGCTGTCGGCCAGGGCCAGGAAGCGGCGGTACACGTCCTCCAGCTGCTCACCCTCCAGCCGGTACCCGATTTCCTCCAGTCGGTGCCGCAGGGCGTGCCGGCCGGAACGTGCGCTGAGCACGATCATGTTGCTGGGGATGCCTACCACGTCGGGATTGATGATCTCGTAGGTGTCCCTCTCCTTGAGCACCCCGTCCTGGTGTATGCCGGAAGCGTGCATGAAGGCATTGGCCCCCACGATGGCCTTGTGGCTGGGCACCGGTACCCCGGTGATGCGCGACACCAGCCGGCTGGTGGCCGCGATCTGCCGCGTGTCGACGCGCAGGCTCACCCCGTAGTCATGCTTCTTGCTGTAGATGGCCATGATGACTTCCTCC
>JARYMO010000348.1 GCA_029907055.1 Syntrophomonadaceae bacterium
AATGATGCGGGCGCTGGCTGCCCGCGGCATCGCCGTGCCCCAGGGCTTCGCGCTCACCGCCGAGGCCTACTGGAGGCTGCTGGAGGAGGCGGGGCTGCGCCCTGCCATCGAGGCGCGGCTGCAGGACTACCAGGCCGGCCGCACCAGCCTGCAGGAGGCGGGGGAATCCATCCGCCGCCTCATCATGCGGGCCCCGCTGCCGGCCCAGGTGGAGGAGGAGCTGCTGCAGGCCTACGCCGAGCTCTCCCGGCGCTACGGCAAAGACGAGGTGGACGTGGCAGTGCGCAGCAGCGCCACCGCCGAGGACCTGCCGCAGGCCAGTTTCGCCGGGCAGCACGATTCCTTCCTTAACGTCTGCGGCGCCGCCGAGCTGCGCGACGCCGTGCGGCGCTGCCTGGCGTCGCTGTTCAACGACCGCGCCATCGTCTACCGCCAGGAGCAGGGCTTCGCGCACCTGCGGGTGGCGCTGTCGGTGGGGGTGCAGAAGATGGTGCGGGCCGACCTGGCCTGCGCCGGGGTCATGTTCTCGGTGGACACCGAGACCGGCTTCCCGCGCGTGGTGGTCATCGACGGGGCCTGGGGCCTGGGCGAGAACGTGGTGCAGGGGCAGGTGAACCCGGACGAGTTCGTGGTCTTCAAGCCCCTGCTGGCCGACCCCCGCTGGCGGCCCATCATCGGCAAGACGCTGGGCACCAAGGAGCGCAAGGTGGTCTATGGCGCCGGCGGGACCCGCGCCACCCGCAATGTCCAGACCACGCTGGCCGAGCGCGAGAGCTTCGTGCTCAGCGACGACGAGGTGCTACAGCTGGCGCGCTGGGCGGTGGAGGTGGAGGAGCACTACGGCCGTCCCATGGACATGGAGTGGGCCAAGGACGGCCCGTCCGGGCAGTTGTTCATGCTGCAGGCGCGCCCGGAAACGGTGCAGTCGCGGCGCGAGGCGCAGTTCCTCAAGACCTACGAGCTGAAGGGGTCGGGCCCGGTGCTGGCGCGGGGCCTGGCCATCGGCGAGGCTATCGCCGCCGGGCGCGCCAACCTCATCAAGAGCGTGCACGAGATGAACCGCTTCGAGGACAACGCGGTGCTGGTGACCGCCATGACCGACCCCGACTGGGTGCCGGTGATGAAGCGGGCGGCGGCCATCGTCACCGACCACGGGGGGCGCACCAGCCACGCCGCCATCGTCAGCCGCGAACTGGGGGTGCCGGCCATCGTGGGCACCATGAACGCCACCCAGGTGCTGCTGCACGGGCAGGAGATCACCGTTTCCTGCGCGGAGGGGGAGGAGGGCCGGGTGTACGACGGCCTCATCCCCTTTGAGGCGCGGGACATGGACCTCAGC
>JARYMO010000350.1 GCA_029907055.1 Syntrophomonadaceae bacterium
GAAGTCCCGTCCCACGTGCCAGGCAGCCAACGGCCCCCTGAGCGTCAACCCCCTTTGGGCGTGGTAGTCCCTGCAGACCATACACTCACCACGCCGGGCAATATCCAGTTCGTGGTACAACGTGCACAATTGTTTCGTCATGCGTCTCGCCCCCGAGAAAATTGGGGTCGGACACCCACAGAGCGACCCCTGACAATGTTCCGCTTCTGAAAGCAAGCTGACGACGGGACTGTCATCTACCCCGGCCTGACGGTACTGTCCGCAGGAGCAGCGGAGCAGTGGGTAATCATACCCTGTCTGAACCCTGTTGAGAGTCGACGAGAAAGACGAACAACGCAGCTCCCCCAGGCACTCCGTGCATGATGCCTGCCATTGCCCCCAGTGAAGGCCCATCCTTCCTGCGACGCCCGCACCGGGACCACGGGAGAGAGGGGGAGGGACACGCGACAGCAGTACCGCGGTTTCTGTCAGGTCTCTATCACCACCCACCGCCCGGCGGCCAGGAAATAGAGGCCGGCCTCCTTGACCCGGATGCCCGCCTGCCGCTCCAGGAAGGCGCGGTAGAGGCGGACCTGGGGGGCGTAGTAGTCGGCCAGGGCGGCCAGGTGGGCCTCGTCGGCCACGGCGTCGCTCTTGTAGTCGGCCAGCACCCACCCGTCGTCCTCCTCGAACACCAGGTCCACCACCCCGGTCACCACCGTGTCGCTGGGGAAGCCCTGCTCGCCGGCCGGCACCTTCACCGCGAAGGGCAGCTCCACCAGGCGCCGGCGCGCGGCGCGCAGGCGCCGCCACAGCTCGCTGGCGGCGATGTCGCGGGCCAGGCGCGCCATTTCTGCCGCCTCCTCGCCGGGCCGACCCTCTTCGGCCAGCAGGTTGGCGGCCAGCCGCTCCAGGTCCAGCGACCCGTCGCGCGCCAGTTCTTCCAGCAGGCGGTGCACCACCCGCCCCCAGGACACGCCCCGGCCCGCGGCCAGCCCCGGCGGGCGCTCCGCCCCCTGCTTGACGATGGCGGTGATGCTGGTCTCGGCATAGGTGGGGGCGCCGGAGGGCGCCGCCGGCCCCAGGAAGTGCAGGCGCGCGGCGTGGAAGTCCTCGGCGCTGGGGGCCGGGCGCGAGGCCCCGGACTGCGGCCAGGCTGTCTCCGCCTCTGGCAGCTGCGGCAGTTCCGGCAGCCCCGCCGCCAGCCGGTTCCAGGGGTTCTGTCCAGCCCTGGCCGGGTAATCGCTGATGATGAGCAGGCTGCGGGCGCGGGTGCCGGCCACGTACAGCAGGCGGTCTTCCTCCGCCTCCGC
>JARYMO010000357.1 GCA_029907055.1 Syntrophomonadaceae bacterium
GCCGCAGCCTGCAGACAACCGACGTCACCATGGAGTACTACGACGTCCAGGCCCGACTGGCGGTGATGCGCAAGACCGAGGAACGGCTGCTGTCCTTCATGGAACGGGCGGACAAGGTAGCCGATCTCATCGCCCTGGAAGCAGAGCTCTCCCGCGTGCGCTCCGAGATCGAGTCGCTGCAGGCGCGGGTGAACTACCTGTCCAGCATCACCGACTACTCCGAACTCACCGTGCAGCTGCTGGAGGTGCCGCGCGGGCAGCTGGTGACCCCCACCGGGACCTGGGCCAGGGCCTGGGCCGCACTGGTGGCCAGCCTGAACACCATCGCCGCCGGGGCCGCCTGGCTCTTCGTGGCCGCCTGGTGGCTGCTCCCCTACCTGGCCATCGCCGGCCTCGCCTTTCTGGCCTGGCGCTGGCAGCGCCGCCGCACCCGCCGCTCCGCCTGAGCCTGTCCGCGCTCACCAACAGGGCCGGGCGCCCCCCTGGGGGGGCTGCCCGGCCCTCTCGTCCTGCACCCGCGGCGCATAAGGCCGCACCCTCAGCTCTTCACGAACATCTCGTAGTACTCTTCCATCAGCCGCTCGGGCAGACCGTGGCGGTCCATGAACGCCAGTTGTTCCTCCGGCGTGCAGTCCGCGTAGAAGCGAGCGATCTGGGTGGCGTACTGGTCGTCGTAGACCATCTCCAGCATCATTTCCGCCAACCGCCCCTCGCGCAGGTGGTTCGGCGCGTGCACGTTGATGACATCCTCCACGTTCCGGCCCATCGCCATCACCTCCCTGCCTCCAGTATACCGCCTGCGGGCCGCGGCCGCACCGCCTCCTGCCCCTGTCCCGCCCCCGCTTCCGCCTTCACCCCGCAGGGCGGAGCCGCCATTGTCTGTTCACGGCAGTTCCAGCCCCACCGACCTGCCCTCCGCGTCCCAGTGCACCGTGCCGCCCACTGCCTCCGCCAGCGCACGCGCCGCCACGAAGGCCCGTCCCCGCCACAGCAGCCCCGGCACCTGCCGGTCCCTCACCCGCACCGGGACCGGCTCGGGCCACGGCACGGGCAAGCCCCGACGCAGGCACTGCACCCGTACCTCCACCTCGGCCCGGAACCAGTCCCACCCCTGGGCCGCCGACGGCAACCCATGCGCGCGGGCGGCCTCGTCCACCACCATGAAATCCGGGCAGCGCTTGCCGGTGAGGTCGAAGTGGCGGTAGATGGCGTCCACCCCCCACCC
>JARYMO010000349.1 GCA_029907055.1 Syntrophomonadaceae bacterium
CATCTTCCCCGCCGGCAGGAAGCTCCCCTTGCCGGGGTACGCGCCCTGCCCCAGGCGGATCTCCACCGCCGCTGCTTCTTGCAGCAGTTGCTCCGTCACCCCGAAACGCCCCGATGCGTACTGCAGGATGCGGGTGCGACGGGCCAGACCCCGCTCCTCCTCCAGGACCCCGCCCTCGCCGGTGCAGTAGGCCACGCCCAGCGATTCGCTGACCCGTGCCACGATGATCTTCACCGGGGTCGACACCGCCCCGTAACTCAGGGCCGACACCATCACCGGCGACGGTAGCGCCAGCGGTTGGCGCGCGAGCGGGCCCAGTACCACCGAGGTGTTCACCGCCTCGTCGCTGTTGAGGGGGAACGCCGCCGCCTGCGCCGGCAGGAAGTGCAGCTGGTCCAGCAGGAATCCGCTCGCACTCCATCCAGCCCCCATCGAGGCCACGGCACTGCGCCCGCTCATCGCTACCTGCTTCACCTGCAGCATGGCCTCGTAAGCCAGCGGGTCCTCGCCCGGCCGGCGCCTGCGCACCAGCAGGCGTTCGGGGCCGGTTTCTTCGCGGTCACACCAGTAGGGGCTGAGCAGCTGGTACTCGTGCCAGACCGGACACATGGCACAGGCGCAGCCCCGCACGTCCACCACCCCCCTGCTGGCACCGCGGGCGCAGAACAGCCGCTCCTCGACCGGGGCCCCCCGCGGACGACTGGGACAGGTGCCGCACAGGCACCGCGTGCGGTTGCGGTCGTTGTCCTCCACTCTCATGCCGGCATCGCTCCACCCCTATCGGTGCAGGTTGAGGTGGCGGCGGATGAAACGCTCCACCTCGGCGGCGGGGGAGATTACGCCGTAGTGCCCCTCACACAGCACGTCAGCCTGCAACGCCAGCAGTCGCTCCATCGACTGCCGCCACTGCGCGAGGTCCGAGCCCCAGGAGCGGTTGAAGGGCCCGTGGATGTCCTGCCCGAAGAGCACACGGCACCCGTCCAGGTCAACGTACAGGCATATGCTGCCCGCGGTATGGCCAGGGGTGTGCACCCAGTTCAGCACCAGTTCCCCAGCTGCCAGCTGCCCCTGGCGGCCCTCCAGCACCAGGTCCACCTTGACCGGTCGGTAGCGGAGGCCGTAGAGATAGTCGGCCGTGAGCTGCGAGACCCCCTGCTCCACCGCCGGCAGTTCCTGCCGGTGGGCGACCACCGCGGCCCCCGTCGCCTCCTGCAGGGGGGTGCAGCAGCGTCTCCGCCTGGGGCGACGGGCAGGAGGGGACGGCGAGCTGATCTTCGGGAAGAACGAGGACAACTTCAACATGCCAGGC
>JARYMO010000353.1 GCA_029907055.1 Syntrophomonadaceae bacterium
ATTACCGACCTGCCCCCACCGGTGCTGTCCTGCGGGCGCTGCGGCAACCCGGACGTGGTGCTGGGGGTACTGGACCGGGTATGGCAGATCCGTGATTTCGACCTGCCGCAACCGCCCCCGGGTCGCCCCCCCTACCACTACCGGGTGCCCCTGGCCATGCTGCCGGGGCTGAGCGGGAAACGGCTCGACCGCCTGGTGCAACGCTGCGGGACCGAGATACATATCGCCGAGTGCGTGGGCCTGGCCGAAATCGCCGCCGCCGTAGGGGAGAAGGTGGCCGTGTACATCGACAAGATGCGCAACAACCAGCTGAACATCGTGGCCGGGGGAGGAGGCACCTATGGCAAGATCCAAAAGGATTAGCGTCCTCACCGACGCCAGTGGAGCCTATGCGGCTGCCCGGGAAGGGATGCTGGTGATGATCGTCGATGTCATCGACATGTCCACCACCCTGGAGAGCGCCCTGGATGCCGGTGCCCTGAGAGTGCTGGGGGCCAGCCCGGACCTGCAGCGGGCGCCCGTGCGGGTGGCGCCGCTGGTGGTGGGGCGCGAGGCGGCGCGGACGGCGCGCGAAGCGGGGACCGGCATCATCGTGGTGGCTGAGCCGCGGGTGGGGAGCGAGCAGGAGCGCCTGGCCCGCTGCCAGCAGCTGCTGCAGGGCATCGAGCGTGAGAAGGGCGTGGTGGAGGCGGTGGTGCCCAACCTGGGGGCAGAGACGCCCCGCCTCACGCCCATGAAGAACCGGGTGGTGGTGGCGGTGACTGGCACCGGGGGGGTGGCCTTCGATGCCGCTTTCCAGGAGTGCGGGGAGGTTATCACCGGGACGGTGGCGCGCACCCTGCTGCAGAAAGGGTTGCAGCCGGCGCTGACAGCCGTTCGCCGGGCCCGGGCCACGGTGGGGACCCGTGAAGGCATCGCGGTGGTGGCGGCCAGCCGCAACTCGCAGGAGGACATCCTGGCCGCCCAGTTCATCGCCACGCTGTTGCTGAACGAGGTGGAATAGCAGCGTGGGTGCAGGAGGCAGGACACGGTGGAAGAGCAACTGGAACTGTTCCAGGCGTACCTCAACTTCGAAAGGGGCCTCTCGCCCAACACGCTGCAGGCCTATCGCCGGGACCTGGTACACTTCATGCGCTTCCTCGCTGCGCGGGGCGTCGACCGCTGGTCGGCGGTCACGCGCAGCCGGGTGAGCGAGTACCTCAACCTGCTGGTGGATGGCGGCGCGGCCCAGGCCACCCTGGCCCGGTCCCTGTCCGCCCTGCGGGCCTTCTTCCGC
>JARYMO010000345.1 GCA_029907055.1 Syntrophomonadaceae bacterium
CACCAGCCGGCGCACCTCTCGCAACCGGCGCTGTACTTCGCGCACCCCGGCCCAGTCGGTCCCCAGCAGGCGCATGAACTTCTCCATCTGCAGGGCCAACAGGCCGGCATCGCGGTCGAAGGGGTAGGCAAAGGGGACGGTGTGCATGCCACGCATGACCAGCGTTTCCAGCAAGGCCTGTGTGTTGCTGCAGTCCCCCTGCATCACCGCCACCACCGCCTCCAGGTCGGGGATGCGCGCGGCCACCGCGTACAGGCCCTTGATCCACCCGCAAACGGTGCGGGGGTAGCCGGCCGCCTCCGCTTCCTCCACCAGGTCCTGGGGACGGGGGGCGGTGATGAACACGTTGTTGAGGTCCACCGGTCGCTTGCCGGCGGCCAGGATGACCTCCACCGGCACCGAGGTGGTGAAGCCGACGCTACCCATTAGCCACTCCCTCAAACAGGTTCACCCGCTGGATGCACTCAGTGCAGATGCCCGCGACCATGCCGCCCACCTTGTAGAAGGAATCGGTGGCGCCGGTCGCGTAGAAGCGGTGCGGGGCCTGGACCGACGCCCGCTCGCTGGCGATGTTCTGTTCTGCCAGTACCTGCTGGAGGCGTCTCACGGTTCCCTCCGCCGGGTCCACCAGCGTCACCTCTTCGCCGACCAGTCGCTTCAGCACCGGGGCCAGGAAGGGGTAGTGGGTGCACCCCAGCACCAGGGTATCGATGTCCCGGCGCAGGAGCGGGCGCACGTAACTGGCGGCGATGGCCTCGACCTCCACTCCGTCCAGCAGCCCCGCTTCCACCAGCGGGACGAACTGCGGACAGGGCACCTCGAACACGCTCACCGCGGGGTCCAACGCCTGGATGTGTCGGGTGTAGGCCCGGCTGCTGACGGTGGTCTGGGTGGCCAGCACCCCCACCCGCTTGTTGCGGGTTGCCTGCACCGCGTCGCAGGCGCCCGGGCTGATGACGTCCAGCAGCGTCACCGGGTAGCACTCGCGCAGCAGGGGCAGCGACACCGACGAGCTGGTGTTGCACGCTGCCACCACCACCTTGGCCCCCTGTCCCACCAGGAAGTCGATGATGGTGCGGCCCAGGTAGACCAGTTCCCGCGGCGACCTGCCGCCATAAGGGACATTGGCGGTATCGCCCAGGTACACCACGCGCTCTGCCGGCAGCCGCTCCAGGATGTGCCTGACCACCGTCAGGCCGCCAACGCCGGAATCAAACACCCCGATGGGTTGAAGGCTCCTCACCTCGACACCTCTTTCCTTTCCTGCCGGGCCCTGCCCGGGCGGCGCTGGACCCCCGCGTGCCACGGGGCCAATGCCACTACCTACTGTAGCACGTTTCCCCCTCCGATTCCAGCCGCCCGCCGTGAACCCCACCGTGGCGCCGCTGCCCCTCCCCCGCTCGCCGGATGACGACGGTTGACCGGCCCGCAGGGACGGCGTACAATGGAGACAAGAATGGAAGGA
>JARYMO010000352.1 GCA_029907055.1 Syntrophomonadaceae bacterium
CAAGGACGGTGTCATGCGGCACATGGCCGTCAGCGGTGGCTTCATGGAGGTAATCGACAATGAAGCCATCGTACTGGCGGAAACCGCGGAGAGGGGCACCGAGATCGACATCCTGCGAGCCAAGGCTGCCAAGGAACGGGCGGAACGACGACTCCAGCAGCGTGCTGAGGAAATCAATTTCACCCGTGCGCAGATGGCCTTGGCCAGGGCTCTGGCCAGGATAAAGGCGGCGGAAAGCGACAGGAGAATGTAGCGTGTGAGCTGAACCGGGGGCCACGGCCCCCGGTTTTTCGTTTCCCGGCGCGGGCACCGTGAGGGCGGCCGCGGCGGGACCACTTTCCTCACGGTCAGGCGAAGGGGATTTGGGCGGCAGGAATTGTGCGCCAAGGGAAAAACGGTACAATAGAGGAAGGAGTGCGCTGATGGGGCCTGCGGGCCGCGCGGAAATCCCGGGAGGACAGCGATGCAGAAGCAGTTTGCCTTCATCTCGATGTTGTACCTGTTGGCCAAGCTGGTCCTGCTGGGGCTCATCTGGATGGTGACCATCCAGATCCAGAAGAAGGCATTGGACGCCAAGCGGCGCCGGGAGGCGCTGCGGGCGAGCCAGCATGCCCACCAGCACGCCGAAGAGGCAGCCGAGAGGGAAAGCATCAGGCCTGAGGACTACCCGTTTCGCCGCTGAACGCGGGGCATACCGCGAGGGCGGTTCGCTGCGGGGATCCGCGGGCTGCAAGTGATAGCGCCAGAGTGGACGGGGGGGCATCGGTGTTTGCTGAAGACATAGGAATTGACCTGGGGACGGCCAGTGTGCTGGTGTTCATGCGCGGTAAGGGCATTGTGTTGCATGAGCCCTCGGTGGTGGCCATTGACCGGCAGACGGAACGGGTCATCGCGGTGGGCGAGGAGGCCAGGCGCATGTTGGGGCGCACGCCAGGGCACATCGTAGCCATCCGCCCGCTCAAGGACGGGGTGATTGCGGATTACGACGTCACCGAAAAGATGCTGGACTACTTCATCCGGCGGGTGGTGGGGAGGAGAATCATCTTCAAGCCCCGGGTGGTGGTATGCATACCGACGGGGGCGACCGATGTCGAGGAACGGGCGGTGCGGCAGGCGACGTTGTCGGCAGGGGCACGGCAGGCATACATGATCGAGGAACCGCTGGCGGCGGCGCTGGGAGCCGGAATCAACATCGCGGAAGCCACCGGCAACATGGTGGTCGACATCGGGGGTGGCACCACGGACGTGGCGGTGCTGTCGCTGGGGGGGATTGTCTGCCATA
>JARYMO010000362.1 GCA_029907055.1 Syntrophomonadaceae bacterium
AGGTGACCCCCCAGGCCAGCGCCACCGCCACCAGCGCAGCGTCTGCCGCCAACTGTTGTTTCTTCTCCCGCTTCATGCTGACCGACCCTTCTCCCCCGCCCCGCGCGGGGGCGCCATCCTCTTGAGTTCTAATTCTACCACAACCCGCAACACCTGGCCGGCAGAGGCCAGCATCAGGCAACGTCAGGCGCAGACCACCAGCGGGGCCGAAAGAGGAATTACCCTGTCGCTGCCGAATCCCTACACGAACTGATGTGTCGCAGCCATCCCTTGGAGGAAAGGGGGGACAAGGGCAGGACGGGTCAGGTCCGGAGCAGGCGACATTCACCTTGCAGGGAGGGATTGGTACATGAGGCGCAAGCATCTCGTGCTGTTAGTCGCGTTGGCCCTGCTGGCAACAATGGCCGCCGGGTGCGCACAGACCGCCAAGGAAGCCGAGCAACCGGCGCCGGCCAAGCCGCAGACAGAAACCATCATCGTGGGCTCGGACACCACCTTCGCCCCGCTGGAGTTCGCGGACGCCAAAGGGAACTACGTGGGCTTCGACGTCGACCTCATCAACGCCATCGGCGAGGAGGCCAACCTCAAGATTGATTTCCGCAGCATGCCCTTCGATGGGCTCATCGCGGCCCTCACCGCCAACCAGATCGACGCCGCCATCTCCTCCATGTCCATCACCGAGGAGAGGAAGAAGTCGATCGATTTCTCCGAGCCCTACTACAAGTCCGGCCTGAGCATCGCCGTGCAGAGTTCGCGGACTGACATCGACAGCCTGGAAGACCTGCAGGGCAAGATCATCGCGGTGCAGAGCGGGACCACCGGCGAGGCCGAGGCCAGGAAAGTGCCGGGCGCCACCGTGCGTTCTTTCACCAACTCCGACCAGACCTTCATGGAGTTGAAGAACGGGGGCGCCGACGCGGTCATCAACGACCTGCCGGTAACCGGCTACTACATCGCTCAGGGTCACCCCGAGGTGAAAATGGTTGGGGACTTGCTGAACGGCGAACAGTACGGAATCGCCCTCAACAAGTCCAACGCCGACCTCCTGGCCAAAATCAACGACGGCCTCAAGAAGCTGAAAGAAAACGGCAAGTACGACGAGATCTACAAGAAATGGTTCGG
>JARYMO010000361.1 GCA_029907055.1 Syntrophomonadaceae bacterium
CCTTCACCCGCAGTTCCGATGCCCCCCGCACCTCCGAGGTCCCCTCCGCCAGGGCCATGGCCACTGCCAGCACCGGCAGTTCGTCGATGAGCCCGGGGATTTCCGGCGCCTCTACCCGCGCGGCGCGCAGCCGGGAACTGCCCGCCACCAGGTCGGCTACCGGCTCGCCCTGCACCTGGCGCCGCTGGTGCAGGCGGATCTCCGCCCCCATGCGGTCCAGCACCGCCAGCAGCCCGGTGCGGGTCGGGTTCACTCCCACTCCCCGCACCCCCAGCTGCGAGCCGGGCACCACCGTGGCCGCTACCAGCCAGAAGGCGGCCGAGGAGAAATCGCCCGGCACCCGGAGGTCCATCGGCCGCAGGCGGAAGCCGGGGGTGATGGTGATGCGGCCCCGTTCCAGGGAGATGCCGGCGCCCATGGCCGCCAGCATCCGTTCGGTGTGATCGCGCGAGGGCAGCGGTTCCCTCACCACCGTTTCTCCCCGCGCCCGCAACCCGGCCAGCAGCAGTGCTGACTTGACCTGGGCACTGGCCACCGGCAGCCGGTAGTCAATGCCCTGCAGTCCTCCCCCGCGGATAGCCAGCGGCGCTCGCGTCCCCTGTTCCCGCCCGTCAACGCGCGCCCCCATCAGGCGCAGCGGCTCTGCCACCCTGCGCATGGGGCGCGAGCGCAGGGAGCCGTCACCGCTCAACACCGTGAAGTGGGGGAACCCGGCCAGCAGGCCGGCCAGAAGGCGCATGGTGGTGCCGGAATTGCCACAGTCCAGCACGTCTTCGGCCTCGCTCAGGCCCTCCAACCCCCGCCCCTCGATGCGCAGGCCACCCTCTTCCACCTGCACCTCCACCCCCAGGCGGCGGATGCAGTCCACCGTGGCCAACGTGTCGGCCCCGAACAGGAACTGGGACACCCGGCTGCTGCCCTGCGCCAGCGCCGCCAGCATCACCGCCCGGTGGGAAATCGACTTGTCCCCGGGAACGGCCACCTCTCCCTCGCCGGCCTGGCCAGGCGCCGGCGGGCTGCCCGCCTGGTGGCAGCAGACAACACAAGAATGCTACCGGATGTGGCATACAGCATACTAGAGAGCGAACGCGCTTGTGGCGCTGACGGCTATCAGGGACATCCTCGC
>JARYMO010000359.1 GCA_029907055.1 Syntrophomonadaceae bacterium
CCCGCCGGGCCAGCAGCCCGTCCACCTGGGCCTGGGCGGCGGCGATCTGGTACTGCAGGTCGGCCGCGTCAAGCTGCACCAGCGACTGCCCGCGCGCCACCCGGTCCCCCGGCCGCACCTTCACTTCCGCCACCCGCACCGTGCCGGCAGTGCCGGCCAGCTTGGGGTACACCACCGCCTCCTCGATGCCGCGCAGGGTGCCGGCGTAGCGCACCGCCTGCGCCACTTCGCCGCGGTCTACCGCCTGCACCTCCACCGGGATGACGTTCTCCTGGGAGGTTTCCTCCTGTTTCTGCCCGCAGCCGGACGCCAGCAGGGCCAGCGCCAAGGCGAGCACCAGCAGGAACCCCGGCCGCGGGTTCACCACGCGTTCGCCGCGCCGGCCCGCTCCACCCGGTAAAGACTGCTCAACACCCTCCTGCAGGGAAGGGTTCCCGTCGCCCGACCACCCTCTTGCCAGCATGACATCTTCTCTGTCCGGCCTTGGCCGCGCGACCCTCACGCCGAACTCCCTGCGCTTCCCGCTCACTGCCGCAGCCCCCTCCAGTACCTGTACCACGACTGGTGTTCCTCCCATCGTCTGGCCGACCGGTCGGTCGGAAGCCACCACCAGTATAGCCCTTCCCTTTTCGCAGGTCAACGGCCGCTATCAAGTGTCCAACAGTCTGTTGCGTTACGGTTTAAGTTCGCGCCTCGTTTGGGGAGCCGCAGCGATGGTCACGAGGGGGGTGGTGCTGTCTGTGGCGTGGACCGAATGAAAAACCCGGTGGCCGTCAGCCACTGGGTTTCCTGGGCGGTGTGCCTTCGAAGCCCGCTAATACCGCGACGTGTAAGGTAAGAATCTTCGAAAGCGGGGTCTGGTTGCCGTCCTTGACTGTCCTCGTTCTCGTGCCGTCAGCCATCCTTGACCGGAACCCCTCTCCGAAGGGATTTCTGGCCGGATGGTATTCCCGTAGCCTCCCGCGGGGGATACTGCGACGCACCGCCAGCACGTGAAGGAGGTCTGCGCGACGGACCCACGCGACGGCTGGGGAAACAGGAAGCGTACACGATACCCTGCGGGGAGCAAGC
This sequence comes from Syntrophomonadaceae bacterium, assembly GCA_029907055.1. Lineage (GTDB taxonomy): Bacteria > Bacillota > Syntrophomonadia > Syntrophomonadales > Syntrophothermaceae > JARYMO01. The sequence continues at coordinate 1,072 of JARYMO010000359.1, forward strand.
CGGCCAGTGCAGGAGCCCGGCCGGGGTTTCAGCGTCCCAGGACCTCTCGGTAGACCCCTTCCGTCCGGCGTACCATCCGCTCCACAGTGAATTGCTGCAGGAAGCGCTCCCTGCCCG